>JANOWX010000897.1:0-19190 GCA_031418175.1 Acidobacteriota bacterium
GCGCGGCGGTGATGCTTTACGTCAAGTTCGGCACCCCGGTCTCGTGGCAATGGTATGTGTTGATCGGGTCGGTGACGACGTTTGTGGTAGGGTGGATGGCGAGTTTTTTGACTGGTGAACGAGGTGCAAAAGTGCCTGAGCCGGTTTAAGGCGTGGCCTCAAAGATCGCCTTCAGATTACGCTTGCCGTGTAACACGCGAATGATTTCAATACCACCAATCACTGGCTGATAAAAGATCAGATATTCTGCGTAGCTTTTGACTGGGATTGCCGCAAGGTTTGGAATTGGCGAACACGAAAGCTGCGCTTGCTGCCCAGGTTGGGCATTTGCGCCAGCAAGTCAAAGGTTTGCTCTGCCGCCAGGAGAAAATCCAACCCGGTGTCCAAGTCACGTTCGCCGAGGAAGACGAAGATTTCTTCCAAATCGCGCTTGGCGCGTTCGCGCTTATAAACGATGCTCATGAGGTTTGCTGCGGTGCGATTCGTGCCAGTCCCCGCTGCCGAATCTCGTCCCAATCCGCTTTGGTCATAGGGGTGGCTGGGCCACTGTCGAGTCCTTCCAGCAAGAGCCTCTCCAATTCCTCGTCGTATTGCTCAGCGACCGCGTCTTCGACCAGGCCTGCCAAAAATTCAGCGATGGCTTGGCCGCTGCGTTGCGCCGCAGCTTCAATCTGCGGCATCAATTCGGACCGTAAAGAGATGGTGATTTCCATAATGATTTCCTCGTGACGAACCAGCCATGAACTAAACGGATGATAGGTGAAGAGAGCGAGACTAGGCAATCCAGCTTATACAATCCGCCCAATCTTTCTTGGTGAACTTGCAAATGTTTTTTTTCAATAAGATGCCGCTTGCCAGCAGTACCCGGCAGTCACTCAACCATTTCAACAACTGTTCAATTAAAAGGAGAACACGATGGATATTGAAGCACGGCTCACAAGGATTGAGCGGTCGAATAGGCAACAGCGGATCGTAATTGCCTGTCTGACAGTGATGTTGTTTGCCTCGGTTATCTTCGGTGGCAAACTTGTCTCCCAAACTAACGCAGCGGCGCAGGCTGGGAGGAAGATGGAACTCAACCAACTAACTATCACGAATCGTAATGGAGACCCGATCATTGTGCTGCGTGGCGATGCTCCTAGGAGCGAAAACCCTGGCATAATGTTAACGGGGAACAATTCTGTATTCGAATGTTTTGATGAAGCAAATAGAAAGACTGTCAGTATTGGTGTTCTCACAGGAGACGTTGCTTACAAGGGAGAACTCAAGAAGGTTCGGTAACCTGATGACTGACCCCGCTTGCTTACGGCTGCCAATAGCAAACCCTGCTGTTGGCAGCCGTTGCTGTTTGTGCTCTTCAATCCACTGACAGTAAAATCCGCGCGCAATCAATCTACTCTCAAAGGTACCGCGCGGTGAAACTTAAACTCATTACGTTCTTCCTGCTTGCCAGCTTAGTTTTTATTCCAGCGGCGGCCACACAATCCAAGCCCTATCAACCCGTAGACCGCCCGCTCTCCAAAAAAGAAGAGAAGTGGGTGCGCGACACGCTCAAAAAAATGACGCTCGACGAAAAGGTCGGGCAGATGTTTTTGGCGGACGCCTACATCACGTTCTGGAACCGTGAGCACGAAGCGTACAAACAACTGCAACACCACGTCGCCGACAACAAAGTCGGCGGCATCCTCATCTTTCGCAGCGAGGTCTGGCCGACCGCCATCCTCACCAACCGCTGGCAGGAAATGGCGAAAACACCGCTCTTGATCTCGTCCGATCTTGAGATGGGGATGGGCATGCGCTTTGACGACACGCCTTGGTGGGCGCCAAATATGGCCGTAGCCGCGACCGGCGATACCAAATGGGCGCGGCTGCATGGCGAAGCCACCGCCAAACAGGCCCGCGCAATGGGCATCAACTGGCTTTACGCCCCGGCAGTGGATGTGAACAACAACCCCGACAATCCCGTCATCAACGTGCGTTCGTATGGCGAAGACCCGGCGCAGGTCTCCGCCTTTGCCAAAGCTTTTATCGAAGGTGCACAGGCGGCGGGCGCGCTCACTTGCGCCAAACACTTCCCCGGCCACGGCGACACGGCGACCGATTCGCACATCGGCTTGCCCGTAGTGGACGTGAGCAGGGAGCGTCTCGACAAGCTCGAACTCGTGCCCTTCCGCGCCGCGATTGACGCCCGCGTGGCTTCGATCATGTCGGCCCACATCGCGCTGCCGCAGATCGAACCCGAACTCGCCGCGCCCGTGCGCGCATTGAATGAACGCGAAGCCGCGTCCGCCGAATTCAAATCATTGACCGAAGAGACCGGCGTTAAAGTCACGCTCCCCGGCACGCTATCGCCCAAAGTGCTGACCGGCATTCTGCGCGAGGAACTCAAATTCAACGGCCTCATCGTGACCGACGCGATGAACATGGCCGCGTTGGCCGCGCGCTACACACCCGCCGAAGCGGCCATTCGCGCGATCAAAGCGGGCGCCGATATGATTATCAAAGCGCCCGACATTGACGCCGCCATCGCCGGTGTCAAACAAGCCGTCGCCGCAGGCGAAATCACTGAAGCGCGCCTCAACGCCTCGGTCGAGCGCATCCTGCGCGCCAAAGCCGCGCTGGGCTTGAACGCGCGCCGGACGGTTGATCTCAACGACGTTGACCGCCTGGTCGCCGCCGCCGAATTCAACGACACCGCCCGGCAAATCGCCGAACGCTCCATCACGTTGGTGCGCGATTCTCAAAAACTGCTCCCGCTCGCGCTCGACCAATCCGCGCACCTCTTCCATCTGACCTTCACCGACGAAGAAGACCCGCTCATCACCAAACCGTTTGTTGACGAATTGCGCGCGCGGGTCAGCCCCTCGCAAATCGAAAGTTACTTGCTCAACCGCAACGCCACCGACACGCAAATCGCCGCTGTCTTGGCTAAGCTGGATGCGCGCACGCACACGGCCGTGCTTTTCACCATCGCCGTCCGCGCCCGCAGCGGCAAAGGCAGCGTCGCTCTGCCCCCCACCGGCAAACACCTTGCCGAGGAATTGATCAAACGCCACATGACCACGCGGTTGCCGCTCGTGACAATTTCTTTCGGCAATCCGTATTTACTCAACGCGCTGCCCGATTCGCCGTCGTATTTGCTGGCCTGGAGCCCTTTCCCAGTGAGCCAACGCGCGGCGGCAAAAGCATTGCTGGGCGAAATTGAAATCAATGGGAAGCTGCCGGTGACCTTGCCGGGTTTGTATGAGCGGGGCAGTGGGATGAAGGTGGAGCGGAAGCGGTAAAAGAACTCTGGCCGCACTGGTGAATAAGCTGAAAGGCTGACGTGTTGCAGGCTTAGAGTTTCTGTTTATCTTTTTGTGATTTTGCTTTTTTGGGCCTGGTTTTCCGGGGCTTGGTCTTAGTGCCACTTTTTTGGGCACGGGGAAACGCCACACCGTAATAAAGCTCCGCCAGCGCCAATTCACAACCGATCGAAGCCAGTTTCAACACACCTTTCAACCCACTGACTGTGGTCAGCAACCACTGATCGTCAGGCTGGCGGCGGTAATGTTCGACCAGCGGTTCGGTTTGCGAAATCAGCACGTAATCGGTCAGCGATTCGAGGTGCGCGCGGTAACGCCAGAACTTTTCGCCGCGATCAAACGATTCGGTAGAAGGCGAGAGGATTTCAAAGATGACAGCCGGGTTGAGCAGCACGTCTTGATGCTTGTCCAAGTATTTGCACTCGGCGCAAACGATGCTGACATCGGCGTAGGAAAAAACGCCTTTGGGCTGGCGCACCTGGACAATCGGGTGGCCGCTGCGAATCTTCGTATTAGACGAAATCACGCGACACGGTTTGCCTTTGAGCCGCGCGCGCAATTCACCCAAGAGATTGACATTGATGTCGCCGTGCTGCGGGCTTTCGCCAGCCATCGCGCGAATCTCACCGTCAATGTACTCATGGCGTTCTTCCGCCGCGCGTTCAAACGCCAGATATTCTTCGACGGTGTAAAGCTCTGGTTGAAGTTTTGTTACTGGTCGCATGCTTGCTCGCCTCCTGAAAATTCGCGGGCGATTATAGCGGTCTTGTGCTGCCAATGTAATCGCCTGGTTTTTCGGCACTTGCCGCTGCGTCTGGTCAGAAGAGATTTTGAAAGTAAATGCGCGTCACAAAATTCCCGCGCGGATCATTTGCTGCGCCCTGTACCGTGCGCAGGTAGCCGAACTCGAATTTGGCGATGACCAGCGTGATTTGCAGCCCGCCGCCAAAGGCCACGCGCGTGCGGTTGTCCAGCATACCGGGCGCGTTTATGCGCGCCACATCGAACATCAGCAGCGGTTTGAACGCGTAGAGATTGGCTTTGTCCACGATGAAATTCATGGCGGGCCGAATTTCGTTAAAGACGCGTTTGGCGCGTTTCTCGCCTTCGCTGTCAGCCTCGTCGCTTTGCATGCCGGCGTCGGTCAGGTCGCCGGAGATCTCTTGGGCCAATAGATTCTGGCCGGTTGTTACCGCGTTTTTCAGAATATCTTTGAGGGTTTTGACCTGCTTGGGCGGGCGTTTGATCCGGCAGGGATTGGCGTCCTGCGCGCTCGCGGCTGCATCATCGGAGATGGCGATGGGTGGGATGAGCGGGCAAGCGAAGCGCGGCAGCGGGATGCTCGCATTCACGTTGAAGTGCCAATACGAGGCGCCGCCGTTGCCCGGCTGCGTGCGTGTGGGCTGGCTCGCACCGGCTTGCGCCTGGCCGAAGCTGCGCAGCAAGGGGCCCGTCGGGAAGGCGCGCAGCATCGGGGAAGTGGTCGCATCGTAGAGGAAATTGCGCAGCGTGTTGCCGCCATAAAACCGCGCGTATTGCGGCGCTTCACCCCACACGCGCCCGGCTCCGGCTAATATCTCCAAGCCGACGGTCTGTTCCGTCTTGCCAATATCTGTTTGATACCCGGCGAGCACGGCCAGGCGTTGATAGGGCTTGAGTGTCGGCGCCGTGGGCACGCTGGCGTCGAACCAGACAGCGCCGCGTATGGCGCCGCCGCCAGCGGGTTCGGGCAAGCGGCCGTCGAGCAAGGCGCGGCCTTCAAAGGCGTGTTCGGTGGTCAGTTCAGCGCGCGTGCCCGTGCTGTTAAAGAAGCGCTGCGCGGCCCAGCGGTATTGGCCGCTCAGCCGGACGGCGTTCAAACCGGCGGCGCGCGGGCGCAATTGCACGCTGCCGCCGAGGCGCGCGAGGTTGCTGAACTGTTTGCCTGCGGCGAGCGGGGTTTGCTGGCTATCGAAACTTGTTTCCAGCGCCAGTTCTTCCAGCGTCTGGCCGGGCCTGCGGCGGGCGAAGGCGAGGCGGCCATCGGCCTGGTGAAAGCGCTGGTTGAGAGCTTTGCGCCCGCCCAAGTCGAGTTGCAGTTGCGTGGGCCGCTCAGTCAGCGCTTCGCCTTTGAGTAGCGCGGGCAGCTTGAGCAGATCGGTCGAGATGCGCCCGGCTTGGGCCGCGCCGAATTCACGGTCGTGGTCAAAGCTGAAGGTTGGGTTGAAGGCCAGCAGCGGTTTGGGCGCGGCGCTGTAAAGCGTCGGGCGATTGGCGCGCGGCACGGGCACCAGGTTTTCACCGGCCTGGAAGAGGTCGAGCCGCACCGCGAACGGGCGGATGATGACATCCACACACGCGCTGGCGCTGCCGCCTTGGCCCACCGACGCCAGGTGGTCTTGGCATTGCGCGGCGGGGACGACTTTGACGCAAGCGTCCACTTTCAAAAACGAGAGCGAACCACGGCTGTGGCGTTCGATGCCTGCTTGCACGGGATCATCGTTCAGGGCTTTTTGCACGACGCGAAAAGCTTCGCTCAGTTTGGTGTGATCGTAGCGGTCGCCGGGCGCAATCGGTAAGGGCAGCGCCGCGCCCCAACCGCCACGCCAGGCGATTTTGACCGTGCGCACCGGCAACCCGTCAATGGCGAGATCGGCGCGGCACACGCTGGCAGGCGGCTGTGCGGTTTGCCCTGCTGCGGAGACAGCCAGCGCCAGTGTGCTCAAGAGCAGCGCGATGGTTGGCGGGACGCGCTTGAACAACGCGGCCAGATAAGTTGAGCAATGTATTTGTTTCATGGGGATGATCCGGCGGGAGAGGCGTATGTCGCCGCTACAGCGCCAAAGGTACGCGCCGTAGCGGCAACACGGAATGAGTTTAGCTGAACGAAAGTAAAGGTTCGGTCTGTCTATCTCAGGAAAGCTCGACAGCCGTGACGGCGGCTTTGCTCATACCGGCCTTGAGCGCGACTTTTTCGGCCTCTGTTGGGGGGCGGCCCTCCAGTTGTTTGGCCACCGGGAAGACCTCGGTCTTGAGCACTTTTGCAGTCTTTTTCGAGACGCCGTCGGTGGCGATTTTCTCGACGCCCGCTTGCTCTTGTGGTGCGCCGGCCGTGAAAGAGACGTGCACGATCTCGACAAATTCCTTGTCAACTTTCTTGAAGAGATCGAAGACCAATTTCCAGATCGGATCGTTGGCGGGCGAGCAGCCTTTTTCAACGACAACGTTGATACGATAGCCTGATTCAGGCGCATTCATGCGAAATTCAACCAGCAGCGGGCGGCAGATTTTGGCGGCATTTACCGGCACGACGCTGATTTTCGCTTGGCGAGTTTTCATGCTTGGCATGGTTGGAAACCTCCGTTGAGTGATAGGACAAAGTTTGTTGGCTCAGGCCATCGCTGGGATGCTCTGAGTGTGACGGTTGGAAACGCAGGCAGCGTAGGTGATTGCTGAAAGGCTGTCAATTCGCTTGGTTTGGGTGGCAACAACTGTGTAAACGCGGTGCATGTGCTCAAGCCGGGACAACAAAAAACGCGGCAACGCCCGGTGTTGGCCAGGGTTGCCGCGTTTGTTTTGACCGCACCTTGGGTGGTTATTACGGCGTCCGCGCTGTTTGAATAATGTGATCGGCGGTCAGGGCCACAGTTTGCGGCGCGTCTTTGGAATAGAACGCGACCAGCAGCAAGATGCCGCTGTTGGCGCGGATGATCACACCTTTGCCGATGAAATCGAGCGGGGCCGGTTGGTTGGGCACCTGGAAGGCCGCTTTCAGATCGAGGAAGGTTTTGATTTGCTGGCCGTCGGCGACGACGCGGCGCGAGAGGGCTTGCATGTTCTGTGTGCCGTTGCCGGAGCCCATGCTCTTGAGGATCAAATCCACGATCATGTCGTTGTCGTGATCGGAGCTGTTGGCCTTGTCCAGCTTGTTCCAGATGGCGTTTAGAAAAGCCGCGTCCTCATTCGATTTGAACATCGCGCCCGCGCTGACTTTTTGCGACTGCATCTCGTTGGAGTTGAGCGAACCGCCTACCCAGTATTGCGGATGTTCAAACGAATAGCCGGCCGCTTGATCCTGATAGCGCGCATAACCAGCGCCAGCGTTGGCCGCATTGCCTGTTGGATTGCCTGTGGCGGCAGCGGGCGGATTGGCGGCCGTTGTTGCCGGGGGCGTCGTAGGCGGCGCATTTACTGGCGTGGCATTCGGCGCGGGTTTCGCCGTGGTCGTCGAGGCCGGTGTCAATGTCGCCGTGTTGGGCTGCTCTTTGGGCTTGACCGCGGGCGGCGCTGTATTGACCGGCGCCGGGGCCGTTTGCGGCGGCTTGGTCAGCGGCGGCGTGTTTGTTTTCGGCGTATTGCTGGCCACGTTGGCAGGCGCTTCGGCGTCAGGTTTTTCGTAGCCGGCGATGAAATACTCGCTGGCGGCGCCTTGCGTTTTGAGTTGCTGGCCTTTCTGCTCGGCCGCCGCGCGGTTGGCGAAATTGCCCGTGCGCACGCGGTAAAAAACGCCTTTGCCGGGCACGTTGCTTTTGACCAGATAAACGTCAACGCCTTGCGCTTTGAGTTGCGCCAGCTTCGCTTCAGCTTCGGCGCGCGTCGGATAGGCGCCAAATTGCAGAGCAAAGCGTCCGGCTTGGGCCAGGGCATTGACCGCCAGCAGCAAGACGAGACAGGTTGATAAAAGCGAGTGTGAAAACGTGGGTCTGTTGTTCATATGCTGAATTCCACCTAACACCATATTCCAGGGCACTTTGATTTAGATTTAAGTTTGGGATGCCGGTTTCAAATGCAGGGACGCGCGTATTATGCATGAAGTGCCAGCGGATTTGAACTGGAAAGTGGCGTGGCGGAAAGTCGCGCGCTTGGCTGGACAGGCGCGGGGAGAAAACCAAACGCCCAACCGCCAAGCCGGAATGCGGGGCTTGCCGCTTACTGAGTTTTGTTACCGGCTGCTTGGCTGGCGGTGTCGCTGAGGGCGATGACGCGTTTGAGTTCCTTGCCGGTCAAGCCGAAATACACGGCCATCTGTTTGAGTTGTTCACGGCCTTTGTAATCGGCGGGCGTGGCGCAAAAGCGCTCAATGCCGGGCGTGAAGCCGACGCACTTCATTTTCTTGGGAATGGTGTGTCCGGCGGAACACTTGTCTACCTCTTGTTGCAAAAGGCAAAAGTCGCAGAGCTTCATTGGCCCTCCACAGAGCGTTCAGTTGCTAATGGCGAGTCTGCTGCTTGTTGCGGCGGCAGACTCGCAACTTCATCGCGTTCGGATTGTGTGACCAGGCGTTTCTGGGCGCGCTGCAACGGCATTTCGTCCACCGGTAAGGGCGGGTAATGGACAGCTGACGCGGGCGGTGCTTGCCTTGCCGGCTGTGCTTTCTCCATGTGGTTCACTCCGTTTCTGCCGGGCGCGGCGCGCGTTTGACGAACCAGACGCCGGTGACCGTGGCGTTTTTCGCGCGGGCCATCTCACGGGCCTCTTCGATACTTTCGGCGTACAAGCCCTCTTTGCGATAGCTTTGCAGCAGCGTCGCGCCGAATTTGCAGGCCGGGCCCAGCAACCTTATTTGCGGGTCGTCGGTCATGAATTCATAGGGCGACTCACCGGCGCTCAGCCGCGTCAGCGCTTCTTCCAGGTCAATGAGAGTGACGATCATTTGTGGGCGAACTCCCGTGCAGTTGCGCGCAGTTTAGGCGGCTTGGTGGGCGGCGATTTCCTCCGGGGTCAGCACGAACTCAAAGCCGATCAGCCCTTGCTCGACTTCTTTCAGCGCGACGAAGGTGAGCTTCGTATTCGCCACTTGCACCAGTGGGCGCGCGCCTTTTTCAAGTTGGCGGGCGCGTTGCGAGGCCACCAGCACTTTGCGGAAATTGTTCTCGATGATCGTTGGTTTCATTAGCGAATGTTCTCCTTGGGCTGACCGCGCGGGGGCCAGCCTTATGACAAATCGAAGCTGGCCACGGCCGCCGCTTCAGTTTCGAATAGCTCAAACACCGTGTGAAGTTTCGTAATCGTCAGCAAATGTTGCAGCCGCTTGTTAAGTTGCAGCAGCGTGAAGCGCCCGCCCAATTTTTTCAGTGTGGTATAGCAGGAAATCAACTCGCCCAGCCCGCTGCTGTCCATGTATTCGACCTTGGCCAGATTGACGATCAGTTTGCGCGCGCCCGCGTCAAAGGCGGCGGTGGCCTTTTTTCTGAACTGCGCATTGCTATCCAGCGCCAGGTCGCCCTCGAGTTCCAGCACAGTGATGTCGTTCAGCGTGCGTTCGGTAATCTTCATTGGTCTGCCTCATTTGCCCTCATTTTGAAAGGATGAAAACCTTGCCGCAAAAAAGCACAAGCAACGCAAAACCGATCAAACAGCAGCGATTCTTTTGCGTCTTTTGTGCTTTTTTGCGGCGAGCAATTTCCTTAATAGCCCATCTCACCGCCCGCAGGCATGCCGGCTGCGCTTTCGCCCGCATACTCCGAAATCATCACTTCGGTCGTGAGCAGCAGGCCCGCAATCGAAGCGGCATTTTGCAGCGCCGTGCGCGTGACTTTGGCCGGATCGAGCACGCCGGCGGCCACGAGGTCTTCAAATTCTTCGGTCACCGCGTTGAAGCCCACCAGTTCGTTCTTTTCCGCGCGCACGCGGGCGACGATGATTGAGCCTTCTTTGCCCGCGTTTTGCGCGATCAGGCGCAGCGGCTCTTCCAGCGCGCGTTTGACGATGTTGACGCCGATCTGTTCGTCGGGATCGCCTTCTTCGTCCTTGTAGATTTTGAATTTCTCCAACACCTTGGCCGCGCGCACATAGGCCACGCCGCCGCCCGGCACGATGCCTTCCTCGACTGCCGCGCGCGTGGCGTTCATGGCGTCCTCGACACGCGCCTTCTTTTCTTTCATTTCCATTTCGGTGGCCGCGCCGACCTTGATGACGGCCACGCCGCCGATCAATTTGGCGAGGCGTTCCTGCAATTTCTCGCGGTCGTACTCAGAGGTCGAAGCTTCCACCTGCTTGCGCAGGTTTTTGACGCGGCCCGCAATGTCGGCGGCTTGGCCGTGGCCTTCAACGATGAGCGTGGAATCTTTATCAACCACGACTTTCTTGGCCTGTCCCAACTCGTCGAGTTTGACATCCTTGAGCAGGATGCCGAGTTCTTCGCTGATGACCTGGCCGCCGGTCAGGATGGCGAGGTCGTCGAGCATCTCTTTGCGGCGATCACCGAAGCCCGGCGCTTTGACGGCCACGACGTTCAGCGAACCGCGCAATTTGTTGACCACCAGCGTGGCCAGCGCTTCGCCTTCGATGTCTTCGGCGATGATGAGCAGCGGCTGGCGCTTTTCGGCGACCTTTTGCAGCAAGGGCAACAGGTCATTCATCGAACTGAGCTTCTTGTCGTGCAGCAGGATCAGCGCATTCTCGAACACGGTTTCCATGCGCGCGGTGTCGGTGGCGAAATACGGCGAGAGATAGCCGCGGTCGAATTCCATGCCTTCGACGAATTCCAGCGTGGTTTCCATCGTCTGCGCTTCTTCGACGGTGATGACGCCGTCCTTGCCGACTTTGGCCATCGCTTCGGCGATGATCGCACCGATGGCGGCGTCGCCGTTGGCCGAAATCGTGCCGACCTGTTTGATGGCGTCACCCGCGACGGGCTTGGCCAGGCGCTTGATCTCTTTCATGGCGCGCTCGACGGCCTTATCAATGCCGCGCCGCAACGCCATCGGGTTAGCGCCCGCCGCGACGGTGCGCACGCCTTCGCGAAAGATCGCCTGGGCCAGCACGGTGGCGGTCGTCGTTCCGTCGCCCGCGACATCGGAAGTTTTCGAGGCGACTTCGCGCACCATTTGCGCGCCCATGTTTTCGAGCGGGTCTTGCAGGGTGATTTCCTGCGCGACGGTTACGCCGTCTTTGGTGATCGAGGGCGAGCCAAATTTTTTATCAATGACGACGTTGCGCCCGCGCGGGCCGAGCGTGAGCTTGACCGTATCGGCAAGCATGTTGACGCCGCGTAACAACGCGGCGCGTGAATCTGTTCCATAAGTTATTTGTTTTGCCATAGCTGCTTCTTTAGTTAATCGGCGTGTTCGGTCTTTGACTCAGTTTTACCAAGATTTGGTAAGGCTGGCTCAGGGGACTTGTTTTGCAAGCCCTGGCGGATTTCCAGCGTGCGCTTGCGCCGGAGCAATTTCTTTTGTTGTTCCCGGTGCGCTCTTGAGCGGTCGCCATTTCGTTTCGACATTATTCTCCTTGGTGGGTCAGTTAAGGCGTAGGGCAGACGAAAGTCCGTCCTGCCATTTTTAATCGGCAAAAAGCACGCGGCTCTTTTGCACGTGCCGCGAGTGCGCCGAAACGCTCACGTAAGGCCAGCCCAAAAAACGTTTCGTTGCGACGTGCGTAATTTCCAGGCAGTTGAAGTTCTTCTCTTTCAAGCTCGCAATGATTCGTTTGAGCGCCTTGCCCGTGGCGCGTTCCTGGTCGGCGCCAAAGGCGATCATTTCAATCCCGCCGGCGAAGTAGAAAAAATTCCAGCCTGCCTTGCTGATGAGGCGATCCATGCCGTTGCTGTCGAGGTTTTTGACCCAGTTCCAGCCGGGTATGAACGGCGCGCTTTCGTATTGCCCGTTGCCTTGCCCCTCGTTTTGCATGGACGCCGGTAACAGCGTTCCTGCTGCGAGCAGGAGGTCGCCGGTTTTGATTTGGTCAGTCAAGCGTTTCTCCCAGGCTTGTCGTGGTTCTTACTGTTCAAGCAGCGACACGACATCGTTTACGCCTGCTTGCTTCGCGTGCTTTAGTTACCGGGTAAACCAGCAACTGTGCCACTCCTGAACCTATTGGTTGCAGCTTTACCATTGCTCAGCCGCGGCTAGATTGCAGTCCAATATTGGACAAGTGCGGAAAAAGATGCTGTTAAGCAATGTCGGCTGTGCTTACGTCTGTCCGGCAATGTGATGGAGAGGCGACGGGATGCTGTAACGGTAGTCTTGGTGTTGTTTCACTCGGAAATCTTGCGGGCGCTGACGATAAATCGCTTGGGTGCTGAGCCTACAAAATTGAAGGGGTAGCAGGTCACCAACGTCAGTCTATCATACCCGGCATCAGCCAGCACTTCGGTTTCTTCCGGCGCGACCACTTTGGTCGCTTCAACACGATAACGAGCGGCGCCCTTTAAGGTGGTCAAGGTGATTTCATCGTCCAGGCGGATATGGCGCAGCCCCCTGAAGAAAGTGTCCCGGTGTCCGGCGAGCGCCACATTCCCGCGCTGACCCGGCAGCGGAGTGCTCGGAATATGTCCGACCGCCCGGCGCAGAGTTCCTTCGTCTACGCCTTCCTGCACCATAGCCGTTAGGCCGACTCGGCTGATCTCGATCCGTCCCAACGGCGCGCCTTCACGGAGAGGGAGCATGGTCAGGCTCTCGGCCCGCGCCGGTGGAGCTTCCTTTACTGCTTGTTCAAAGCGCCAGGCCTGCTCGGCTTGATAGAGCCGCGCGTCGAGTAGCACATAACCGGCGTAACTCAGCGCCAGACTGCCTAGGATAAAAAAGATGTTGCGGAGCTTCGTCATAGAGCGCGTTGGCGGCCGGCCCGCGTTAAGGTTTCAAGGGAGCGTAGTAACCGGCTCGGGTACGGACGAACAGATGTGCACCGCCCGGCGCTGCGGCCTTTACTTGGATGTCCCGATATTTCCCGTCGTATTTCAGACTCGTCGGCGCATAGGTGAGGGTGTATTGGCTGCGAATGTCGCGCGCGATGCGCTGACAGATCGCGGTGGCGTCCGTGACTGAGCGCGGCAGGAACGCCTCGCCCCCGGTGGCCTTGGCAAACTGTTTGAGCGAACCGGGATTGCGGTCGGGATCGGCCGGTTCAAAGATGCCGATGGTGTAGATGATGGCGGCGGACTGCTTGGCCAGGGTGATGATGCGGGCCGCGTCGTAACGGCTGGCGTTGTCGGCGCCATCGCTGACGACGATCAGCACTAGCTTGTCATGCTGGCTCTGCTTCAAGTGTTCGAGCGCCGCTGCGACTGCGTCGTAAAGCGCGGTCTTGCCGTTGGCGGTAACGGTGGACAGCGCCATTTCCAATTGCGCCAGGTCGCCCGTGAAGGGCGTTCCGGCGGGCAGGCCGAAGGTCACATGTTCGTTGAAGTTGACCAGGAAGTGCTGATCTTTTGGGTTGCTGGCGCGGGCAAAGGCCAGGGCGGCGGCGATCACTTCGGTGCGCCGCGGGCGCATGCTGCCGCTGTTGTCAATCACCAGACCGACGGTGACCGGAATGTCTTCGCGGCGAAACGATTCGATCTCTTGCAAGACGCCGTCTTCGTAAATCTGGAAGTTGGTCTGGCCGAGTCCGGCCACCGGCAGATGCTCACGGTTCAGCACGGTCGCGTGCAAAACCACCAACTCCACCTTGATCCGAATCGGGTCTTGGTTATTTTGCTGTGCGGGCGACGGCCAGACATGCGCACGCTGGGCCAGGCTCAGCGGAACGAGCAGGAAGATCGTCCAGATTAGCCAGCGCGGAGTTGGTGTTGGTGGCTCTCTCATAGAAGTCTGGGAAAGTCTGGAGAAGTCCGGTGAAGTCTGGAGAAGTCCGGTGAAGTCTGGAGAAGTCTGGAGAAGTCCGGTGAAGTCTGGAGAAGTCCGGTGAAGTCGAGGGAAGTTTAGCGCCAGGCTGTTCCCGACTTGCCTAGACTTCCCCAGACTTTTTAAGCTTTGCGCTTCATAAACCAAAGGGCGAAGCCTACGCTCAGCGACAGCACGCCCAGCAAGCCCACCAGCGGCACGAGACTGGCCGTTTGGGGCAAGGATGCTGAACGATCCCCACGCGTTTGACGCTCCGAGTCTGCGGTGGCTGCCGGTTCAGGCAAGGTCGGCGCGGGCGTCGCCTGCGCGGGCAGGGGCTGTTGCGGCGGTGGCGCTGTCGTGACGACCTGTCCGAGGTCCACTTCTTCCCCGGTCGCGTTAACCGCGCTGACCGGCGCGCCTTTCAGCGCCACGATCGGTTCGTCATCCGCCTTGACGGCCGGTCTGGTGATGGCCGTTTCCAACTCGGCAGGCATCGCCAGAATGGGCAGATTCGCGGCTTTTGCCAACTCCATTGCCCGTTTCTTCGGATAGACAAACTCCTCGCCCGAATTCGCCCCCGGATAGAACCAGGCGCGGATGGCCTGCGGTACCCCGACGGCGCTTTCGCCGAAGGTCATGACCGTCTTGCCGGTCACCTGCAACCGGTAATTCGGGATCGCCAGGATCGTCGCGTAGACCTTTGTTTGGTCTTCACTGAAGACCTGCACGATGTGCCGATCCGACAACGAATTCAGCAGCTTGAAGACATAGGTACCCGCCGGCAGGATAATGCCGCCAGGGATTTCGATGGGCTGGCTGAAGGTCACGACGGTTTTCTTATCCCAGTCGTCGGCTTTCACGCTCGGCGAAACCACCAGGGCCACCAGACTCAGACAGCAGATCGCCAAAACTTTTTTGAAACGATTCATGATTACTCTCCTCAGATTGTTGATTTAGGCCCCACAGTGTCATTTCACCGCGACGCTAAGTCAGTAAACCCCAGCCCGAGGAAGCGCGCCGTGCAATACTGCACGCCGGTCAGAATAAGTCTGGGAAAGTCGGGGGAAGTCGAGGAAAGTCTGGGGAAGTCTGGGGAAGTCTGGGGAAGTCGTAACGGCGTGATGCGCTCAGACTTCCCTCGACTTCCCCAGACTTTTTTCAGCAACCTGGTGGGAAGATCGGCATCGTCAAAGTGGCGCTGGGCGTCAGCGTTAGCTTGTGCAGGTTATGCCCGCCGTTGAAGGCGCCCGTATTCGTCCCGGCGTTTGGGTTGAAATTCAGCGCGACACCGAATAGCCCGACGTCACTGGCCCCCCATAATTTCAGCCAGCCGCTCCGGCCTGCCGGGATGATCGTCGTCAAGCGTGGCACGGTGCGCGGGAAGTTATCCGTCAGCGAATTGCGGAACTGGCAGCCGGCGGTGAAGCTGAAGCTGTAGGCGACCTCCGCGTCGTTGTAGAGCAGTCCGAAAATTGCGCCAATCGTCGCCGCCCCGGTCGCCAGGTTGCCGCCGATGCGGTTGACGATGAGCACCGTGTCGTTCCCGTCCGCGCGGCTGCCCAGATTGTCCAGCGCCAGCACGCGTGGCAGTTGGTTGTACATCACGCCGTCGAATTTCAACTCGGCAGTTGATGAGTTGACGTCGCACAGCGCTTTGGCGCCCGGCAGGCCCGCAATCGCCTCGGCTCCGACGTTGGCCGTGTGGCCTGAGGCCAGCTTGATGTATTCGTCGCCGATCAGCGAATTTATGTTGAGCGGGCAACCCGTCATGCAATCCACCAGCACCGCCACCAGATAACCGCTCGTGCCCGGATCGAGATCGGACAGCAGAAAACATGCCGTCTGATTCGGCGACAGACAGATGTTCGCATCCGCTACCGCACAACTCGCGCCGTCCACAAAGAACAAATGCACGCAGGCCGGCCATTGGCTCTCGACGTTGGTCAGGCAGATGCGTGTGTTGGCGCGGTTCGGATTGCCGGCGTCGGAGGTGTAGTACGGAAAGACCAGCACCGAGCCGGGCTTCTGATCGCTGACTTGCGAGGTCGGCGGCAGATTCGGGCCGGGGCCGGGCGGGACTTTTTCCACCGGCACGCACACCGTCGAAGTGTTGTTGGCCGGCGCAATTTCGGTTTGGTTCGAGGTGATGACCGCCGTGTTGCAGAGCACGGAACCGGCGGATTTCATCGGGAAGGTTACGACCAGCCGGATCGTAGCCGTCGCCTGATTCGCCAGCGTGCCCAGGTTGCAAATGAGCGTTGCCGTGCCAGTGCAAGTGCCTTGCGAAGGCGTCGCCGAAACCAGCGTGATCCCGGCTTGCAAGGTGTCGGTCACGGTCACGCCCGTCGCCGTGCCCGGCCCCAAATTGACGACCGAGAGTGTGTAGGTGAATTGACCGGTCTCGATGGCGACGAGCGCCGAGCCGGTCTTCACGACGCAAACGTCAACCGTACAGGTGCTGTCCACCGTGACAATAGTTGAACTGCTGGCGCTGCAACCCGCCGCCGTCGTCACGGTCACGGATAACGTCACGGTGCCGGTGCTCCCGGCTGTATAGGTGATGCTGCGCGTGCCTTGCCCAGCGGTGATCGTGCCGCCCGTAATCGTCCAGACGTAAGTCGCGCCGATGCCCGCATCCGGCACCGAAGCCGTATTGCCGGGCGTGAGCGCGCAAACCGTGGCAAAGGTGGTGATGGCCGTGACGGGCAAGGCGTTGACCGTCAGCACGACATCGCTGGTGGCCGCGCCGCAACTCGGCACCGCGTTGCTCGTGACGGTCAAGCGCAAGGTCACGGTGCCGCTGCCGGTCACGTTGACGACAGTCGTCGCGCTGTTCGGCGTGACGATGGTGGCCGCCGCCGTGCCGGTTGAACCGAGCACGCTCCATTGCGGCGTACCATTGGTCGCGCTGCCCGTCACGGTGAAGGCAGTCGTGCCGCCGGCGTCCTGACATTTCGCTTGATTGGCGCCCGCCGCCGCGAGCGGATTGGGATTCACCACGGCCTGCGCCGTAGCGGTGGCGCTGCAACCGGCGGCGGTGGTGACCGTCACGTTGAGCGTGACCGGACTGGTCAGGCCCGCCGTATAAGTGATCGTGCGTGTGCCTTGCCCAGCCGTGATGGCGCCGCCCGTGATTGTCCAGACGTATGTTGCGCCTGCGCCCGCATCCGGCACGGAGGCTAGATTGCCGGTTGAATTGGCGCAGACCGCCTGTGCGGTGATGGTGGCAAGGGGCAACGGATTGACCGTCAGCACGACATCGCTGGTGGCCGTGCCGCAAGGGGGAATCGCGTTGCTCGTAACCGTCAGCCGCAAGGTGACAGTGCCGCTGCCGGTCACGTTGACGACGGTCATCGCGCTATTCGGCGTGACGATGGTTGCGGCTGCCGTCCCGGTTGAAGTCAACACGCTCCATTGCGGCGTACCGTTGGCGACTGTGCCGTTGAGTGTGAAGACAGTCGGGCCAGGGAGCGTTTGGCAGAGCGTTTGCGGCTGAATGGCGGCGGCAATCGGATTCTGATTGACGGTGACTTGCGCGGAGCCGCTGGCGCTGCAACCGGGCGAAGTCGTCACCGTCACATTGAGCGTGAGCGGGCCGCCGGCGCCCGCCGTATAGGTGATGCTGCGCGTGCCCTGGCCGCTGGTGATCGTGCCGTTCGTAATCGTCCACAGATAAGTCGCGCCCGCGCCCGCATCCGGCACCGAAGCCGTGTTACTGATCGAGAGCCCGCAAACAGGGGTGGGTGCGGTGATGGTCACCACCGGTGCCGGATTGACCGTCAGTACGACATCATCCAGCGCCGTGCTGCAATTCGGCGTCGCGTTGCTTGTCACGGTCAGCCGCATGGTCACAGTGCCGGTGCCGGTCACGTTGACGACCGTCGTGGCGCTGTTCGGACTGACGATGATGGCCGCCGCCGTGCCGGTGGTGGCAAACACGCTCCATTGCGGCGTGCCGCCGGACACCGTGCCGGTGACGGTGAAGACCGTGGGGCCGGGCACTGTCTGGCAAAGCATTTGATCCGGCCCCGCCGCCGCTGCCGGATTCGCATTGATCGTCAAGACCACGTCATCTATCGCCGTGCCGCAAATCGGCGTTGTGTTGCTCGTGACGGTCAGCCGCAACGTCACGGTGCCGTTGCCGATTACATTGACGTTGGTGGTAGCGCTGTTCGGACTGACGATGATCGCCGTCGCCGTGCCGGTGGTGGCAAACACGCTCCATTGTGGCGTGCCGCCGGAAACCGTGCCCGTGACGGTGAAGACCGTCGGGCCGGGAACTGTCTGACAAAGCGTTTGATCCACGCCTGCCGCCGCCACCGCATTCGCATTGACTGTGAGCACCACGTCATCCGCCGCCGGGCCGCACGCCGGGATGGCGTTGCTATTGACCGTGAAGCGCAACGTGACCGTGCCCGCGCCCGTGATGTTGACACCCGTGGTCGCCGCATTCGGGTTGAGAATCGTCCCCACTGCCGTGCCGGTTGATGTCACCACCGTCCAGGCGGGCGTCGCGGGCAAACCGTTGGTGAATGTCCCCGTGACGGTGAAGGCCGTGGGCCCGGGCACCACCTGGCAAAGCACTTGATCCGGCCCCGCCGCCGCCACCGGACTGGCATTGACCGTCAGCACTACGTCATCTGTTGCTGTGCCGCAATTCGGGCTGGTCGTGGTTAGCCGCAATGTGACCGTGCCGAGGCCGGTCACGTTGACGTTGGTCGTGGGGCTGTTCGGGCTGACGATGATTGCCACCGCCGTGCCCGTCGTTGCCAACACGCTCCAAGTCGGCGGGCCGCCTGCGCCATTGATGGTGAAAACGGTCGGGCCGGGAATCGTCTGGCAAAGCGCCTGATCTGGCCCTGCCAACGCGACGGCACCCGCCGTCACCGTCAGCACGACATCATCGAACGCCGTGCCGCAGTTCGGGACGGAATTACTATTGACCGTGAAGCGCAAGGTGACCGTGCCGATGCCCGTGATGTTGACGCCAGTCGTAGTGTTGTTGGGCGTCAGAATGACCGGGACAGCCGTGCCCGTGGTGCCAACCACCGTCCAGGCCGGGGTCGCGGGCGTTCCGTTGGTCGCTGCACCTGAGACAGTGAAGACCGTGGGGCCGGGAACCGTCTGGCAAATCGCCTCATCTATGCCCGCATTTGCCAGCGGCGCGGGCAACACGGTCAACAAGACATCGTCCGTCGTCGCGCCGCAACTCGGCGTCAGGTTGCTGGTGACGGTCAGCCGCAAGGTCACGGTGCCATTGCCAGTGACATTGACGGCGGTGGTGGCGCTGTTCGGGCTGACGATGATGGCTGACGCTGTGCCCGTCGTGGCCAACACGCTCCAAGCCGGTGTGCCATTG
>JANOWX010000898.1:0-8989 GCA_031418175.1 Acidobacteriota bacterium
CACGTGCAGTTCTCGCCGGCTGATCCGACCTTGATGATGTTTTGTCACGAAGGCCCCTGGCACAAGGTTGACCGCATCTGGACGATCCGCACGGACGGCACGCAGAAACGCCTGATGCACAAACGCACGCTGGACATGGAAATCGCCGGGCACGAATTTTTCAGCGCCGACGGCAAGACTATCTGGTACGACCTGCAAACGCCCAAGCGCGCAGTCTTCTGGCTGGCAGGCGTAGACATTGCCACGGGCAAAACGACGCGCTACCCCGTGCCGCGCGAACAGTGGTCGGTGCATTTCAACATTGCGCCGAACGGCAAGCTGTTCGCGGGCGACGGCGGCGGGCCAAACAGCGTAGCCGCGCCGGGCAATGGGCAGTGGATTTATCTGTTCACGCCGCGCAACGGCCCAGGTGGTGTGAAGCTACAGGCCGAGCGGCTGGTCAATTTGGCGAAGCACAATTACCAGTTGGAACCGAACGTCACGTTTACGCCGGACCTGAAATGGATCGTGTTCCGCTCGAACATACACGGGCCGACGCACGTGTACGCGGTAGAGTTGGCGAAACGCTGAATCAGGGCAGGCGCCGTATGCGAACGCTCGAATATCTATGGCAGGCAGAGGGGCAGTCGGACGGTCAGGCGTATGCGCTGCGCTTGGTTCACGTCGCGGGCACGCACGGGCGCCCCTTTGTTTTCGGAACCGGCGACGAAAGTGCGTTGATTGAGGTGCGCGACTTTTATCTGACCGAGACGACTGTGACACAGGCGCTGTGGAATCACGTGATGGGTGACGATGACAACCCCGCGGCAAAGCGCGGTCTGACGCTGCCGCAGGAAAACGTTTCGTGGGAGGCCTTGCTGTCGCCGGATAGTTTTTTGCAACGCATCAATGCGAGCGCGCTACGCAATCAGATCGCGGCGGCGGGGTCACTGGGCAACGCGCGCTTTCGGCTGCCGACCGAAACCGAGTGGGAATACGCCGCGCGCGGTGGCCCGCATTGGCGCGACGGTTTCACCTACAGCGGCGGCAACGGCATCGCGGCCGTTGCGTGGTACGACCGCCGCCACGGCGATCACACGCAACCCGTCGCGCAAAAAGCGCCCAACCAACTGGGCCTTTACGACATGTCTGGCAACGTGTGGGAATGGTGCCAGGACGTGTATACGAGCGACGTGCAAATGATTCCGGCGGATGGCAGCGCGTTTGGGGGCGCGGGCGAAGAGCGCGTTTGGCGCGGCGGCTGCTTTCACAACTGGGCGATGCATTGCACGGTGTCTAAACGCTACTCGCTGCCCAGCGACGCGCACGACGGTTGCGTTGGATTCAGGCTGGCGCTGTCTGTCGCGCAGGGTTGATACGACTGCAACTATTGATTGAAAAATGAATGAGCTTGACTGGGATAACACTTATGAAATTACGTTTCGCAATCGTCTTGGCGTTGCTGGTCTCGGCGGCGCCATTGGTGGTGCCACAAAGCGCGCCGCGCAAACCCTTGCTCTATCTGATCGGCGATTCGACCGTGAACACGCCGACGCGCGGGCAACTGGGCTGGGGCGCGCCGCTGCCGGAGTTTTTCGATCTGAGCAAGATCAGCATCGAGAACCGCGCGCGCGGCGGACGCAGCAGCCGCACCTTTCTGACCGAAGGGCTGTGGCAGGAAGTCTTCGACAAATTGCAGCCGGGCGATTTTGTGTTGATGCAGTTCGGCCACAACGATGGCGGGGCCATCAATGATGATTCGCGCGCGCGCGGCTCGCTTCGCGGCACGGGCGAAGAGACGCAAGAGATTGACAACCTCATCACCAAAAAGCACGAGGTCGTGCACAGCTTCGGCTGGTACCTGCGCCAGTTCATCGCGGGCGCAAAATCCCAAGGCGCAACGCCCATCGTGCTTTCGCCGGTGCCGCGCAATAACTGGCCCAACGGCGGGAAAGACGGAAAGATCGCGCGCGCCGGCAACGATTACGGCAAATGGGCGGCGGAATCGGCGCGGGCTGGCGGCGCGCTGTTCATTGATCTGAACGAGATCATTGCGGCTCATTACGAAACGCTCAGCCCAGAGCGGGTCAAAGCTGACTACTTCACCGACGCCGACAATACGCACACGTCGCCGGCGGGCGCGGTGCGCAACGCGGCCTCGGTCGTCACCGGCATTCAGGCGTTAAGCGCTGGCAAGTTGAAAAGCTTTCTGCTGGCGCGGCCTTTGGCGGAGAGCATTGCCGCCGCCAACGCCGCCATGCAGCGCCGCGCACAACCCGGCGGCATCGGCGAATTGCAGCGCCAGTTCCAAAATCCGCCCGCTGACGCGCGGATCATGATGCGCTGGTGGTGGTTCGGCCCCGCTGTGACCAAGGCCGGCATCGAACGCGAGTTGCGCCTGATGAAAGACGCGGGCATCGGCGGCGTAGAGATTCAACCCGTCTATCCACTGGCGTTGGATGACGAGAGCAAGGGCCTCAAAAATCTGCGTTACCTTTCGGCGGAATTTCTGGACGCGCTGCAATTCGCCAATGCCAAGGCGCGCGAATTGGGGCTGCGCGTTGACTTGACCGTCGGCAGCGGCTGGCCGTATGGCGGCCCAATGGTGCCTGCGACGCAAGCGGCGGGTCGGTTGCGCGTCGAACGCATAATGACCGAACAGGCGCGCGTGCCGTTGCCAAAGCTGGGCGAAGGCGAACAGTTCATCGCGGCTTTCCTGGGGCAGCGTGAGTTGACCGAAATCAAAGACGGCGCGGTTTGGCTGCCCGCCGAACAGCCCCAAAAAAGCGAAGTACTTTTCTTCATCGCCAGCCGCACACGCCAACAGGTCAAGCGCGCGGCCTTCGGTTCCGAAGGCTTCGTGCTGGATCATTACGACCGCGCGGCGCTCGATGCGTATTTGAAAAACGTCGGCGAACCGTTGTTGAAAGCCTTCGGCGCGCAACCGCCGACCACGATTTTTTGCGACAGCCTGGAGGTGTTCAACTCCGACTGGGCGAGCGATTTGCTGCCGGAGTTTCAGCGGCGGCGCGGTTACGATTTGAAACCGCTGCTGCCCGCGCTGGTGCGCGACATCGGCCCACACACCGCTGGCATCCGCCACGACTGGGGCCAGACGCTGACCGAATTGCTGAACGAACGCTTCCTCGCGCCGCTGCAACAGTGGGCCAAACAGCACAACACAAAGTTCCGCATTCAAGGCTACGGCATCCCGCCCGCGACCATCGGCAGCAACGCCTTCGTTGATTTGACCGAGGGCGAAGGGCCGCAGTGGAAAACCTTGCGCGCCTCGCGTTGGGCCTCGTCGGCGAATCATCTGTACGGGCGCAACATTACCTCGTCTGAAACCTGGACGTGGCTGCATTCGCCGTCGTTCCGCGCGACGCCGTTGGATGTCAAAGCCGAAGCCGATCTGCACTTCCTGCAAGGCATCAATCAATTGATCGGGCACGGCTGGCCTTACACGCCGGAGAGCGTCGAATATCCCGGCTGGCGTTTTTACGCGGCGGCGGTCTTCAACGAAAAGAATCCGTGGTGGGTGGCGATGCCTGATATTTCCAAGTACCTGCAACGTGTC
Organism: Acidobacteriota bacterium; assembly: GCA_031418175.1. Taxonomy (GTDB): domain Bacteria; phylum Acidobacteriota; class Blastocatellia; order RBC074; family RBC074; genus JACPYM01. The sequence goes on from JANOWX010000898.1 coordinate 3,557, forward strand.
AGCCACTTGTTGCGGCAGGGCGCGCCCGCCAATGATGTAGCGTTTTATCTGCCCAACAGCGACGCCTGGGCCGGCTTTGTGAACCCCAAAGTGCATTACATGATCGAAGCCTTGAAAGAGCGCCTTGGCGAAGACGCCGTCGCGCAAGTGTTGGAGGCCGGCTTCAACTTGGATTTCTTTGATGACGACGTGTTGCGCCAAATCGGCAAAGTCGAGCCGGGCGCGCTTACGCTGGGGCCGAACAAATATAAAGCCGTCGTGTTGCCCAATGTCGAACGCATGCCGCTGGCTACGCTGAAAAAGCTGGAAGCTTTTGCGCGGCAGGGTGGCGTGGTGGTTGCAATGCGGCGCAAACCTTCCATTGTGCCTGGTTATCAGGTTGCGGATGCCGAACGCGCGCAACACCGCGAATTGCTGCAACGCCTGTTTGAAGGGCCGAACGCGTTGGCTCATTTCGTGGCTGATGACAAACAACTCGGCGGTAAATTGGCGACGTTGACGCGGCCCGATGTGAGATTGACACCTGCTGTACCCGGCATTGGTTTTATCCATCGCCGCACTGCCGAAGCCGAAATTTACTTCCTGGCAAACTCAACGAATGAACGGCAGAGCGTCAACGCTGCCTTTAACGCCCAAGGCACACAGGCCGAAGTTTGGAATGCCCTGGCCGGCAGCGTCGCGCCGCTCAACGCCAGGTTCGACGCGCATGGCGCGAGCCTCGCGTTGGCGTTCGAGCCCTACGAATCAAAAGTCATCGTCATCAGCAAACGCACGCTGCCGCGCCCGGCTGAAACGCCGGTTGCCAATGTGCCCGCGCCGCTCGATCTTTCGACCGGTTGGCGCGTGACGATGGGGCCGAACGCGCAACCGCAAACCATCGAGCAATTGCGTTCGTGGACGGAGCAGGAGGCGACGCGTTTCTACTCCGGCACTGCGACGTATGAGAAAGAAGTGACTCTGCCTGCGGCGTTGTTGCAACCTGGATTAGCAGTGCGGCTGGATTTTGGCGCAGGCCAAGCAGTGCCCGTGCAAGTTCGCAAAAACGGTATGCGCGCCTGGCTGGACGCGCCGATACGCGACGCGGCGGTGGTTTATGTCAACGAGCAGCGCGCGGGCGCGGTCTGGTGTCCGCCGTATTCAATTGACGTGACCAGGCTGCTGAAACCGGGCGCGAACCGTTTGCGCATCGTCGTCGGCAACACCGCGATTAACTATATGGCCGGGCACAAACAGCCCGATTACAAACAACTCAACCTGCGTTATGGCGAACGCTTTCAAGCGCAGGATATGGAGAACCTGCAACCGCTGCCTTCGGGCTTGCTGGGGCCGGTGCGGTTAGTCGCGCAATGAATAACGAAATGTCCGACAAGCTGCCAGCTTGTCGGGGGCTTCCAGTTGTACACATTCGGAGTCGCCGCCAAGCTGGCAGCTTGTCGGACTTTCGCTCAAGGTAGCAAATTCGGTTGTCGAATGAAGAAACAGTTGAAACAAGCACGCCTGATAAGTCTGGCCGTTGCCGCTGTGCTGGCGCTGATTGCCGGCGTTGGGGCAGCGGCCTTGCTGGACGACACGTTCGCCGACAGCAACAGCCAGAATCAGGATTTGGCGAACAACTCGCTGCGCCTGTTCAACGGACGCGCCAACACCGTGCGCACCGATGCAATTGGCTCGGCTACGTTCGACATCACCAACGCGGGCGGGTCGGAAGCCTTTTGGGCCTTCTTCACGAATGCCGGTCAGCCGGTGACGCTGGGGGTGGGCGATAAACTGACCGTGGCGCTGACCTTTTCGTTGACGGGCTTTCAAGCCAACGGCGCGGACATTCGCTTCGGCGTGCTCGACAGTATGGGCACGCGCAATGCGAACAACCTGACCGGCGGGATGAACGATGCGACCTTTGTGAATGACACCGGTTACGGCGTGCAGTTTTACGCCAGCGGGCAGGGCGCGCCTTTCGTGATTGGGCGGCGCGCGGTGCTGTCGGGCGGGAACCCGTTCAACAACTTCGGCGATTTCCCCGCCATCACCACCGGCGCGAGCGGCGCGACCGAACGGCAGGCGCTGGCGAATGACGTGGCGTACACCTTGAGTTACACGATCGAGCGCAGCGGCGAAACCGAGACGCGCATCGCGGCGGCGGTGACGGGCAGCGGGTTGAACAACCTGAATTACGCGGTGATCGAACGCGGCGCGGCACCGGAAACCAAATTCGATTATTTCGGCTTCCGCGTGGCGGGGCCGACCTTTGCGACGCGGTTCAAATTCACGCGGCTGCTGGTGGATTACACGCCCGCCGCGCCGGTCATCACCGCGCAACCGCAACCGGCCAATCTGACCGTGCAGGTCGGCAGCAACGTGACGCTGGCCGTGGGCGCGAGCGGCCGGGCGTTGACGTATCAATGGCAAAAGGACGGGCAGGCGTTGACGGGCAATGCTTCGGCGCTGACGCCGGTGTTGAATTTGAGCAATGTGCAGACGGGCGATGCGGGCCGCTACGTTTGCGTGGTGAGCAACGCGGGCGGCAGCGTCAGCAGCAATGCGGCGGTGTTGCAAGTCAGCTCGACGCCCGTGCCGCCCGCGCCGCGCATCACCGCGCAACCGGCGAACACGACCGCGACACTGGGCAGCGCGGCGATATTGACGGTGACGGCGGCGGGCGAGGGACTGGTGTATCAGTGGTTCAAGGACGGCGCGCTGTTGGCGGGCGCGACGAATGCCGCGTTGACGATTGCGCGCGCGGCCTTGAGCGACGCGGGCAATTACACGGTGGTCGTCAGCAACACGAGCGGCAGCGTGACCAGCGCGGCGGCGGTGTTGACGGTGGTCTCGGCGCTGCAGGCCGTGAGCCTTGCGCCTGTTGACACTGGCATTTGCATTGATGCGCCGTTGACACTGACCTTCGATCAAGACGTGCGCGTGGGCCGGAGCGGACGGATTCGGGTCTATCAAGAAAATGGGCAGGACGACGGCACGCTGGTGGACACGCTCGATCTGTCTTCGCCAACGCAAAGCAAGCCGGTGGGCGGTTCGGCTTTCAACTATTACCCGGTGCTGGTCAGCGGCCGGACGGCGACGATCTATTTGCGGCGGGCGTTGGAAAATGGGCGCGGCTATTACGTGACGCTGGAACCGGGCGTGCTGACCGATGCGAGCGACGCGCCGTTCGCCGGGTTCAGCGATCCTTCGCGTTGGCGTTTCTCGACGCTCGTGTTTGCGCCGCCGCTGGGCGCGACTTCGCTGACGGTTGCCACCGACGGGAGCGGCGATTTTTGCACGGTGCAGGCGGCCATTGATTTCGTGCCGGCGGGCAACACGCGGCGCGTTGTCATCACTGTGCGGGCGGGCATTTACAACGAGATCGTTTACGTGGCCTCGAACAAGCCCTTCATCACCGTGCGCGGTGAGTCGCGCGAGCAGAGCATCATTCAATACGCCAACAACGCCAACGTGAATGCGGGCAATGCGCGCGCAATGTTTGGCGTGGACGCGGCGGACTTCACGCTCGAAACCATCACGCTCGTCAACACCACGCCGCGTGGCGGTTCGCAAGCCGAAGCGTTTCGTGGCAACAACCAGCGCATCCTGCTCGACCGCGTCACGCTGAAAAGCTTTCAGGACACGCTGCTCTTGCAGGGCAATGCCTTCGTCACCGACAGCTATATCGAGGGCGATGTGGATTTTATGTGGGGCGGCGGCGCGGTCTTCTTTCAACGCTGCGAATTGCGGGCCGTGACGGCGGGCTATTACACGCAAATTCGCAACCCGCAGGGGCGCAACGGCAACGTCTATGTCAACTGTCGGCTGACGGGCGCGCCGGGTGTGACGAATGTTTATCTGTCGCGCATTGATCCGAATGTTTTCCCGTACAGCCAGGTGATTTTCATCAACAACGCGCTGGGGCCGCACATTTTGCCGGTGGGCTGGCAATTGAATAACGCGACCGTCGCGCCGAACGTGCAGTTCTGGGAATACGGCTCGACCGATCCCGAAGGCGCGCCGCTTAACGTCGGCCAGCGGTTGAACGTGTCGCGCCAGTTGACCGCCGAAGAGGCGAAGCAGTGGAGCGATCCCGCGTTCGTGTTGGGCGGCTGGCGTCCGCATTCGTTGTCGGCGTCTCCCAGCGTGGTCTTTCGTGAGCAGACGATCACGGCGCATTGGAGCGCGCCCAGTGAACACGCGGCCACGGATTGGGTGGGCATGTTCCGCGCGGGCGATGCCGATGCGCAGCCGCTGGCAAAACAAGAAGTCAGCGCGGCCAGCTTCGGCGGCTTGCAATTCACGACGCCTGCGCAAAGCGGGCAGTACGAGTTTCGCTACTTCCGCGCGGACGGGATGAAGCTGGCGACCAGCAATGCCGTGGTTGCGCCGCCCGCGCCGTTGCGTGTACGCCGCGCTGCGCCTATCGGCTTTGCTTCGGTCAACGCGTTGGGACAGGACGGCACGACGGGCGGGGCGGGCGGCGCGACCGTCACCGTGACGACGGCGCAGGAATTCATGACCGCTGTCGCGCGCAAAGAGCCGCTCGTCATTCGCGTCAACGGGCTGCTGACGCTGCCGCGCCGGATGGTGGATGTGACTTCAGACAAGACGATCCTCGGCGTGGGCGCGCAATCCGGCTTCACCGGCGGCGGGCTGACCGTCGGGCCGGACACGGACGACAACGCGACCGAACCGCCCGCCGTCACGGTCAAGAACGTCATCCTTCGCAATCTGATTTTCACTGATTTGCCCGACGATGCGATCAACATTCAAGGCGGCGCGCATCACGTCTGGATAGATCATTGCGATCTCTCAAAAGCCTATGACGGGCTGATTGATATTCGGCTGGGCGCGAGCTATGTCACCGTGTCGTGGAACCGGCTGAGCGAGCATAGCAAGACTTCGCTGGTGGGATCGGATGACAGCAACGGGCCACTGGATATTGGGCGCTTGCGCGTGACCTTTCACCACAACTTTTTTGACGGCACCGTGCAGCGCAATCCGCGCGTGCGTTTCGGCGAGCCAGTGCACATCTTCAACAACTTTTACCTGAACAACATTGACGTGGGTGTGGCTTGTTTTATGAACTCCGGCTGTCTGGTCGAGGGGAATTATTTTGACGGGCTGCGGCTGCCGATCACGATTCAGGGGCCGACCGAACCGGGGCGCGCGGTCGAACGCAACAACGTTTACGTGCGTAGCGGCGCGCCCGTCGTGGGCGGCGCGGTGCGGGAGCCCGGCGAATTTTACCGCTACACGCTCGACAATCCGGCGCAGATCAAAGCGATCGTCATGCTGGGCGCGGGCGTGGGCAAATTGAACTTTTGAACAAATCTGTTGGTGCGCCCGCGTCCCCGCGGGCAGGCTTGGCGGCGGACGGAATGAAGCTGAAAGGGAACCCCTCCGGCATTGTTCGGTCCATTGCCACGCTGCCCGCGGGGACGCGGGCGCACC
>JANOWX010000899.1:0-3654 GCA_031418175.1 Acidobacteriota bacterium
CAGACCGCTTGAGTTGGATCCAGCCCTCCCTCACGGTCGGGCTACTGACACGCCGCCACAGCAAAACCTATGTCAGATCGTCTCGCACAACTTCGCGCCGAGTTCCAACAAGAGTTGCAAGCCGCCACCGCCGAGGCCGAAGCCGCCGCCTTGCGCGACCGCTGGGTCGGGCGCAAAGCCGGTCGCATCACCGCCGAGATGAAAACGCTCGGCAAGCTAGCCCCCGATGAACGCAAGACTGTCGGTGCGCAACTCAACGAATTGAAAGACCACGTCGAAGCCGCGATTGAAACGCTGCTCGCCCAATTCGCCGCCGCGCGCGAAGCCGAACAGTTGATCAAAGAACGCCTTGACGTGACGCTGCCGGGCCGCCGCCTCGCCGCTGGGCACCTGCATCCGATCACGCTCTTGCGCCAGCGCATCGAAGACATCTTCGTCTCGATGGGTTACGAGATCGAAGACGGGCCGGAGATCGAGACCGCGTTCTACAACTTCGAGGCGCTCAACATCCCGGCGAATCATCCGGCGCGCAGTCCGCAAGACACCTTCTATCTGGCGGGCGAACACGGCGAACGCCTGTCGCTGCGGTCGCAGACTTCGACGATGCAGATTCACGCGATGCAAAAGCGCAAAGAGAAAGGGCCGCCTCTGCGCATCGCCGCGCCAGGCCGCGTCTTTCGCCGCGACACGCCCGATGCCACGCACAACCCGATGTTCTATCAGGTCGAAGGCTTGCTCGTTGACCGCGGCATCACGCTCGGCGACTTGAAAGGCACGGTCGAAGAATTCGTGCGCCGCCTGTTCGGGCCGGACACGCGGACGCGCTTCCGCCCGTCGTATTTCCCCTTTGTCGAACCGGGCGCGGAGATTGATTACACCTGCTTCAAATGCCACGGCGCGGGCTGCCGCGTCTGCAAGCAATCCGGCTGGATCGAGATGGGCGGCTCAGGCATGGTGCATCCGAATGTGCTGCGCGGTGTCGGCATTGATCCGCAGGAGTTTTCCGGCTTCGCGTTTGGGTTAGGGCTGGATCGGCTGTGCGCGTTGATGTATGGGTTGGATGACATACGGTTGCTGTATGAGAATGACGTGCGGTTTTTAGAGCAGTTCAGTTGAGGCAACGACGATGAGCGCAAAGGCGAAAACACAAACCACAAAAGAGCAACTCAAACAGGTCTGCGCGCTAATCGCACGCGAGTTTCAACCGGAGCGCATCATCCTGTTTGGCTCGCACGCTTATGGTAACCCGACAGCCGATTCAGATTTTGATTTATTGATCGTGATGCGGTTTGCCGGTGACCCGTTGGAACAGGCGGTAACGATCTTGAAGAAGCTCAACCTGTTATTGCCGATTGACCTGCTGGTCAAAACTCCGGAGCAGGTCAAGCAACGGCTGGAACTGGGCGACCGCTTTATGCGCGAGATCGTGGAGCGCGGAAAGGTGCTGTATGAAGCCGCTCACGCTTGAATGGGTCGAAAAGGCCGGAAGACGATTGGGACGCGGCGCAACGGCTTTACCGCGCGCGACAGCGCACGAATTACGGCCTCGTTTGTTTTCACGCGCAACAGTGTGCGGAAAAGTATTTGAAGGCCAGGCTGGAAGAAACTGGCTTGGCGATCAAGCGAACACACGATTTGATTCTGCTATTGACCCAAGTGCGCAGGGTTGAGCCAAGTTGGATGGCTTTGCAGCCGGAATTGACGGCGTTGAACGCCTATTCGGTGGCGATTCGTTATCCGGGGCTGACGGCCAGCAAACTCAATGCGCAACACGCGCTGAAAGATTGCAAGATCGTTCGAACGACAATTCGCCAAGCTTTTGGCTTACCGGTTTGAGGTGATTTATGCACGAATTACTCGACGAATTTAGACTGACGATTGCGGACGGCTGCCAACAACTCGCGCGCATCAGCGAGGCCGAGAGCGCCGTCAAACCCGCGCCCGGCAAATGGTCGAAAAAGGAAATCATCGGCCACTTGCTTGATTCGGCGGCGAACAATCATCAACGGTTTGTGCGCGTGCTGCTTTACGATGACTTGGAATTGCCGGGCTACGAACAAGAACGCTGGGTGGCGGCGCAAGGCTATCAGGACACGGCTTGGGCGGAGTTGTTGCTGTTCTGGAAAAGCTACAACGAACATTTGGTGCGCTTGGCGGCGCGGCTGCCGGCGGAGAGTTTGGCGCGGACGGTGCGGATTGGCGGGGGCGCAGCGGTGACACTCGGCTTTTTGGTGGAAGATTACTTGCGGCATATGCAGAAGCATCTGCGGCAGATTTTGGCTTGAACCTGAAACCGTGGAGGCAGGGAGATGAACAGCACCAATTCAATTAAGCGCGCTGTACTCAAACGTGTTGCCAGCACGACGTTTGCCTTGTTGTTGTGCGGCGCGTCGTCTGTGAACGCGCAGGATCAGGATAAGCAATGGAAGCTGGCAAACGTCAGTTTTGTAGGGTTGCAGGCGCAAAAGCCAGAAGACATGACCGCCGCCAGCGGGTTGCAGTTGGGCCAGACCATTGATGTCGCCGCGATCAAGGCGGCGTCGCGGAAGCTGTCCGATTCCGGATTGTTCAAGCGCGTGGCGGCGCGGTACCAGTATCAGGGTGAAAACGTTGAAGTGATCTTCACCGTCGAAGAGTCACCGGCGCAAATAGCCGTTTGCCTATTCGACAACTTCGTCTGGTTTTCTGATCAAGAGATTACGTCCGCCATCAAACGCGATTTGCCTGATTTCGACGGCACGGCAGCGTCCAACGATTACACGGTTGGCCAGATCAAGAAGGTGTTAGCGCAACTCATGCAAGAACACAAAGTGACCGGCGAGATTGCCTATGAACGTAACGAAGACACTGATGGCGGGCGTTCATACCACGTGTTCACCGTGAAAGCGCCGAATCTAAGGGTTTGCGCCGTCCAGCTTGCGGGGCTGAAGGCGGATTTGCGGCGTGAACTGGAGAAAGCCTGGCAGTCGCATCTGAACACAAATTATTCGCGCACCGATAGCAATAGCTTTATGCGCGCGGCGTTGCTGCCGGTCTACCAGAACAACGGCTATCTGAAAGCGCGCTTCGCGCCGGTGCAGGCGCATCCGGCTTCCGGCGGCGAATGCAAAGGCGCAGGCGTCGTGGTGACGCTGCCGGTCGAAGAAGGCTTGCAGTACCGCTGGCAAGGGGCCGTCTGGTCAGGCAATCAGGCGTTCAACGCGAAAGAACTGGAAACGGGATTCAAGCTCAAGCCGGGCGACATCGCCAATCTGGACTCGATTGAAGATAGTTTTGGCTGGGCGCAAGCGCAGTACGGCAAGCGCGGCTATTTGACCGCGCGCATTGCGCCGCAGCCGGTGTTTGATGATGCGCAACGAACTGTCAGTTACCAGGCGACGGTTACCGAAGGGCCGCAATACCGCATGGGCCAACTGTTGTTGCCGGGCCTGTCGGAAAGCGAAACCAAGTACTGGCAAGGCCGTTTGAAACTCAAAGCGGGTGACATCTTCAATGCGCTGACGCTCGGTGAGTTGACCCAGGAGATGCGGCAAGACCATGCGATCAAGGATTTCGATTTGAAATACAAACTGGATCACGACAAGTTGACGGCGGATGTGGTGATTGAAATTAAGAAGTAACTGAAGCCCCTGGGAGCGCAGTCCTTCCAGGCTG
>JANOWX010000900.1:0-5351 GCA_031418175.1 Acidobacteriota bacterium
GCCGAACTGACCGCCGCGCGCTTGATCGGCAAGCCCGCGCCCGAGGTGCTCGCTGCGCGCTGGCTCGACGGCCAGCCGGTCAAGCTGAGCGAGTTGCGCGGCAAGGTCGTGCTGCTGGATTTTTGGGCGATGTGGTGTGCCCCCTGCGTCGCGGCCTTTCCGCACTTCCGCGAATGGCAAAGCAAATACGCGGGCAAGGGTTTCGAGCTTGTCGGTGTGACGCGCTTTTACGGGCGCTCGGATGAAAAAGAAGATTTGAACCGCGAGCAGGAATGGCAAGCCTTGCAAGCGTTCAAACGCAAGCATCAACTGGCGTATCCGTGCGCCGTCGGCAAAATGGATGATGTCGCCGACGACGAACGCTATGGCGTCACCGGCTTGCCCACGACGATCCTGATTGACCGGCGCGGCAACGTGCGCGAATTGCAACGCGGCGGCGGCAATTACCGCAAACTGGCGCAACGCGTCGCCAAATTAATCGAAGAGAAGTAAGCGAGCCTCCCCACCATGTTCTGTCAAATTTGTGGCGCAAAACTCCGCTCCACCGCGCATTTCTGCAATCATTGCGGCAAGCCGGTGCACGAACGTTTCGGCAGCGTGCTGTTGTCCGCTCAGCAAACTGCTACAAATGAATTGAAGCCCGGGCAAACGGCCGAGCAAGCGGCCGACTCGGCTCCGACCACGCCGGAACTGAAGCCGAAACCGAGAACAGATCAAATTGCCCAACGCGGCACCGAACGCCAGCCGCCAGCCAAATCCACCGCGGGTGAATCTGGGGCGGCCGTGGTGGTTGCCGATAAGCTGACCGATTTCACCGGCACCCCGCCCGGCGCGATCACCAACGTCTCTGAATGGCAGGCCGAACAGCAGGGCGAAAGCGCCGCGCCTGAAGCTTCACCGAAGCAAAGCTATGGCGTCATCTCGCACGCCGTTACGCAGGTCGAAGAGGAGATGTTGGCCGAAACCGCACCCGCTATTGATCTCTCCACGGTCGAATTGCAACGCAGCGCCACCGGGAAACCCTTTTTCACGCAATGGCTGATGCCATCTGCATCCGGCGAACCGAGCCAACAGCATCGGCGGCTGGCCCGCGCGGTACCGCTGGTGTTGCTGGCGTTGTTGGTGCTGCTGGTTTTCGCGTACCTGGCGTCGAAGTGATGCGGCCGCTGGATCAAATGAATGGCAAGGTCGCAAAGAGCTGAAACTACATGAAAGCCAAGACAGTGTTTTCAACGGCAGAACTTGCCGAGACTCGCCAGCAACTCAAATACGTCACGCAAAACCTGGAAGCCGCCTACGGCATTCCCGCTAACGACAGCACCGACGATCCGCTGGATGAGTTGATCGGGACAATCCTTTCCCAGGCCACGACCAACCAGAATAGCCAGCGCACCTTCGCCAATTTGAAAGCCAGCTTCAAAGATTGGGAGGCTGCACGGCGCGCCCGCCCCGAAAAGATCGAAGCGGCGATCAAACTCGGCGGCTTGGCCCAGGTCAAATCAGTCGTGATCAAAAACCTGCTGAACGAGATTCAAATGCGCACCGGAAAACTGAGTCTGTCGTTTTTACACACCACGCCGCTCGAAGAAGCCAGGGAATTTTTGACATCCTTACCGGGTGTAGGGCCAAAAACTGCTGCATGTGTCTTGCTTTTTGCCTGTAAACAGCCGGTCTTTCCGATGGATACGCATATTTTTCGCAGCGCCCGGCGGCTTGGGTTGATCACTGAGAAGAGTAGTGATGCCCAAGCACATCGGCTGATGGAACAACTGGTACCAGAGGGCAAGCACTATGCGCTGCATATCAACATGATTTTGCACGGGCGACAGGTCTGCCATCCGCGCAATCCGCAATGCGCGCAATGCTGCTTGATTGAGCATTGCCGGTATGGACAAGCCTTCCTTTGACCTGTGAAATGCCAAGTGAACAGAAAAAGTGCAGGCGGCGATTTTTAGTGTAGCGTTTTATTGCAGGGCAAGTGCTGCTCGTGGCTATTGGCTAACCTGAGCGGTTTTTGTAAACATAGAATTACTCTTGTGAAAACAGCGAGTTAGATTTCGCTGCTAAAAATATCTGGCAGGTTTTGGCGAGTGGTATGGACGTTGCAGTGTAGCTGCCCGACAAGCAATGCTTCAGAATACGTAATGCTCTTACTACGGACAATGTTGGGGGACAACTAGAACGCTGGCTGGAAAGTCGGCACTGCTACCGTAGACGAGTTAGAACGGCTGTCTTATGTTCGTATGGTTCTTGGGGGAGGCCTTACGAGTTTAGGCAGCCGTTCTTGTCATGGTGCGCTTGTTTTTGCATGTCCGCTTCATTCCTTACCGCCGCAGAATCTTTCCCGACTAAACCAGAAACACAGCCCTCTAACAATTCGTCATTCACCATAGATTGTGCATCAGCATAAGTAGCGGTACCTTGCCGCCTACATTTGGAACAGTGGAGGGAACTATGCCGAGAGGAATCATTTATCTGAAAAAATATAGCGCTTGTCTGCTTGCCGGTTTGCTTGCGTTTGGGCCGTCATTGGGGCTGGCCCAAGAGATGAAGCAGAAGGGCAAGAGCAAAACTGCCAAGGTAGTAATTGCTAAAAGTCTGACGGATGAGCAAAGAGTGCTTCATTTGCTCGACCGCGCGAGCTTTGGGCCGCGTCCCGGCGAGGTCGAACGCGTGCTGAAACTGGGCTGGCAGAAATATCTGGATGAACAGTTGAACCCCGCACGCATTGACGATCAGGCTTTGGAGCAAAAGCTCAAAAACATCGAAAGCCAGCGGCTGAGCAACAGTGAATTGGCGCGCACCTATTATCCCCCGCAACAAGTGTTAGCCGCCGCGTTGAAAGCACGCGGCCTGGACATCGCCGATATGAAAGGCGGGCAGGCGAATGCCGATCAGATGACGCCCGACAAGGCGAAAGACGATAAGACAAAAGATCAGGCCACTGATGAAGACGCGCGCCGCCGCGAGGCACGGCGTGTGTTGGCTGAAGCGGGGTACAAGCCAGGTCAGCAACTGATTGCAGAAACACAGGCAGCCAAGATTCAGCGCGCCGTATACAGCGAGCGGCAGTTGCAGGAAGTGATGACTGATTTCTGGTTCAATCATTTCAATGTCTATATGCAAAAGGGCGCTGACCGCGTGCTCACGACCGCCTACGAACGCGACACCATTCGCCCGCGCGTGTTCGGCAAGTTCGAAGACTTGCTCAAGGCGACGGCGGAAAGCCCGGCGATGCTCTGGTATTTGGACAACTGGCAGAGCGCGACACCGAATATGAAAGCGCCCGCCTTCAACAATCGCAACGAGCTACGCCAACTCAAGAACAGCCAGGAACTGACCAAATTTGACCGGCAGCGCCTGAAACAGATGCGCGAAATGCTGGCGCAACGCAACGCGCAGAATCCGCAGAATCCCCAAGCCAATCAACAGCCCAAACGTATGCCGCGTGGGATCAATGAAAACTACGCGCGCGAGATCATGGAATTGCATACGCTGGGCGTGGATGGCGGCTACACGCAAAAGGACGTGCAGGAAGTGGCGCGCTGCTTTACGGGCTGGACGCTGCGCAATCCGCGCGCTGGGGCTGAGTTCTTCTTCGGCAAGTTCATGCACGACGATGGTGAGAAGACCGTGCTGGGCAAAAAGATTCCGGCGGGCGGTGGTGTGCAGGATGGTTACGCTGTCATCCACATCTTGGCGACGCATCCCGCGACGGCCAAGTTCATCTCGACCAAACTGGCGCGCAAGTTCGTGACCGACAACCCGTCGCCCGCATTGGTGAACAAGATGGCGCAGACCTTCCAGAAGACCGAGGGCGACATCCGCGAAGTGTTGAAGACCATGTTCAACGCTCCCGAATTCTGGGCGCCGGAAGTCTATCGCGCAAAGATCAAGACGCCGTTTGAAATGACTGTCAGCGCCGTGCGCGCATTGGGCGCCGACACCAACGGCAACCCGCAATTCCATCGCTGGCTCGCGCAGATGGGCGAAGGGCTGTTTTTGATGCAACCGCCGACGGGCTACCCCGACACCTCGGAGCATTGGGTCAACACGGGCGCGCTGCTCGAACGCATGAACTTCGCGCTAGCCCTGAGCAGCAATCGCATCATTGGCACGCGCGCCGATCTGAGCAAGCTGGCGCCGAGCGCGCCGCTCACGTCGCAAGCGCAGTTGGTTGACCATTACGCGAAGGTGCTCTTGCGTGGCGAAGTCTCGCCGCAGACGCGCGCGACGATTGACAAGAGCTTGAGCGAAAGCCAACTGGCGCTGAATACCAGGCCGGATGCGGCAAAAATCGTCGGCCTACTGCTGGGTTCGCCGGAGTTTCAACGGCAATAGCTTTGCCAAATTGGGTGAAAGGAGCACAGAGCAATGAACAGAAGATTTTTCCTGAAAAATAGCGGCGTCGCTTTGGCGAGCTTTGGCGTAGCGGTCAATTCCCCTTCGTTCCTGACGCGCACGCTGGCGCAGACCGGCGCGAAAGGGAAGCGCAAAATTCTGATTGCGATCTTTCAACGCGGCGCGATGGATGGCTTGAACACTGTCATCCCCTACGCCGAGCCGGAGTATTACAACCTGCGTCCAACCATCGCCGTGCCGCGTCCGGCGAATGGCCAAGCGGGCGCGGCGCTCGATTTGGACGGGCAATTCGGTTTGCATCCGGTGCTCGCGCCTTTCAAACCGATCTATGACGCGGGGCAATTGGCCATCGTGCATGCCGTCGGTTCGCCTGACACGACACGCTCGCATTTCGACGCGCAGGATTACATGGAGTCGGGGACGCCCGGTGTGAAAAGCACGTCTGACGGTTGGCTCAACCGCTATTTGCAAAGCAAGGCCGATGCGCAAGCGACACCGTTCCGCGCGGTGGCGATGGGCGCAAACATGCCGCGCACGATGCAGGGCAAAGCGCCTGCGCTCGCGATCAACAACCTAAACGACTTCGCCATTCGCACGGGGAACGGCGACGCCAAGGCCGTGCAAGGCGGGTTCGAGGCGATGTATGCGCAAGCCGCCAGCGAAGCCTTGCGCGGCACCGGACGCGAAATTTTTGAGGCGGTCAAACTGCTCAAGCAGGTCAATCCGAGCCAGTACAAAGAAGCGCCGGGCGTGAATTATCCGCGCGGCCCATACGGCGACCGCTTGAAGCAGATCGCGCAACTCGTCAAATCGGACATCGGTTTGGAGGTTGCTTTTGCCGACATCGGCGGCTGGGATACGCACGTGAACGAAGGCGCGGCGCAGGGCCAATTGGCCGGACGCTTGACCGAGTTTGGGCAGGGCATCGCGGCGCTTTACGCCGACCTGAAAGACCGCGCTGACGAAGTCGTCATTCTGACCATGACCGA
>JANOWX010000901.1:0-4622 GCA_031418175.1 Acidobacteriota bacterium
CAAACCCGACCGTTTCAATGCGGATATTTGGACGGCCCTGGCCGATGTGGGCGGCTCCGGTGCGCGGCTGACCTTCAACGCGCAGCGCGACGACCAGCCGCGCTGGTCGCCGGACGGGCAACGCTTGGCCTTTTTGTCGGAGCGCACTGACAACGCCAACGCGCAAATCTATCTGATCAATCCGCAAGGTGGCGAAGCGCAACCGCTGACCACCCACGGCGCGGCGATTCAAACCTTTGAATGGTCGCCCGACAGCCGCTACCTCGCCTTTATCGCCGAAGAGCCGAAGCCCGCCGCGAAAACAAAGACCAAACCGCCGGTCGTTGTGGATGAAGACCTGCGTTACGCGCAACTCTGGGTCATTGAGGTGGCAACGCGGCAAGTCAAACAACTGACCAAAGGCGCGCGCCATCTGGCAGCCCTCGGTTGGTCTTACGACACGACGCAAATCGTTTTCACCGCCCGCCAATCGCCGAAGCTGGAGAGCACCGATACGACCGAAGTTTTCGTGCTGCCCTTCCGGTTTGAGAATGAAACGCTCGAGAGCAGCCAGGCGCGGCAAATCACGCGCGGCAACGGCGCTGAAACGCAACCGCGTTTTTCGCCCGATGGACGCTGGCTTTCGTGGCTGGCCCGCGCTGACGGCTCGGCCAATGCGGGGCCCGAACGGATTCACCTCTTCCCGGCCAATGCCGTGGGCGCAGGCCCCGAGCCGCGCGTGCTGGCGCCCAAGTTCGACGGCTACATTCGCGCTTACCGCTGGCTTTACAACAGCGCGCAACTGATTGCTCAAGCCGACATCGGCGTACATGCGCGCCTCTATAACCTCGATCTGAGCGGGCGCGCGCCCCAATTGATGACGCCCGGCGAAGGCGTTTGCGGTTCGTTTGCGGCCAGTCCGGATGGGTTGCAAGTGGTTTATACATTTGAGCACCCGCGCATGGGCAGCGAAGTTGCCGGCTTGAATGCGCGCACCTTGTTGCCGCTGCAATTGACCCAGCTTAATCCGCAAACGGCTGACCTGCTGTTGGGACAGACCGAGACGCTCAACTGGAAATCCACCGACGGCACAGAGATCGAAGGCTTGTTCTTTTATCCATCCGGTTATGAATCGGACCGGCGTTACCCGCTTGTGACCTACATTCACGGCGGCCCTGAGAGCGCTTACACGCGCGGCTTCAATGCCTCTTGGGGCGCGCCGGTGCAGGTGCTGACGGGAAAAGGTTACGCTGTCTTTATGCCCAACTATCGCGGCTCGTCGAATTACGGCGCGGCCTTTGCGCAGGCCAATTCGTTGAAGGCGGGCCAGGTTGATGCCGCAGACGTGCTGAGCGGCATTGACGAACTCATCGAACGCGGCCTGGTGGATGAAACCAAACTGGCCATTGCCGGATGGAGTTATGGCGGTTATCTGAGCGGCTGGCTGATCGGCCAGACCGACCGCTTCAAATGCGCGGTCTATGGCGCGGGACTGTCGAATGCCGTTTCTTACTGGGGCACGGCGGACATCACCTACCAACGCGAACGCTTGCACGGCGGCACCCCCTGGGACGCGCGCAAGCTATATGACCAGCAATCACCGCTGACCTTTTTCCCGAACGCCAAAACCCCGGCCTTGATTTTTCACGGCGAAAAAGATGATCGCGTGCCGCTCGGCCAGTCCCAGGAAAGCTACCGCACTCTCAAACGGTTGGGCGTGCCGGTGCAATTAGTCATTTACCCGGAGCAAGGCCACGGTCTGTCAGTGCCGAGCTATCAATTGGACAAGCTCAAACGCGAGTTGCAGTGGCTTGAGCGCTATCTCGGTAATAAGCAACCTTAACCATTGGATTAGGTGTTTGTCTTACTGGGCGACACTACTTAGCCATTCCATTTGGATAATACGATGGGAAAAGATAGGAAAAACCTCAGCGAGTAGCTCAAAAGGATAATAATTCGTTGACAAACTGGAAAAGGGAAGTACACTCAGGCCGTCTGTTATTCCACCCAATTCCCTATTGGCAGACGACACGAAAGAACAAACATAACGTAGTTGACAGGACGGATTGCAGCGAACCCCAAGCCACACGAGTAGCGCTGCTCCTGCCAATTCCCAATACCAAATTCTGATTCACTTCTGCGTCTCATTGAGCATTAGCCGCGAGCTTTTGTTCAAGGTGTAAGCAATCGTCCACACGAGCTTCACCAAATGAAACTGCCAACTGAAACTGATTGATTGTCAATCAAGGGAGTGGCCTAACTTCACCTTAGTAACTTAAGGTGTTTCGTTGCGTGCCACCCGCTAACATTGAAATCGGTCTGCCTGGGTGAAGTGTGTTTTGAGACGCTTTGGATAAGTTACTCGGAATAACTAATAGCTGTTACTTCATACATCGGGAAAGCTCGTGGCCTTCGCTCCTGCTAAGGGCGGGTTTTCAAGCGCGCTGCATGGGTCATTCAGTAGTAAAAAAGCATGGTCGGCGTTCAACCCCGGGGGCAGCAGGTCAACGCGCACCGGCATATACAGCGGCGGCCTCGGTGAAAAGAGCCTCTGCCGAGACCATGCTTTGGCAGCATGTCGTAGCGGTGCAGGAAGAAGAGCGCAAACGCATTGCCCGCGAATTGCACGATCAGCTTGGGCAATACAGCGCGGCGCTCAGAATTGGCCTGGAGGCTTTGCAAGCGACCTTGAGCGAGCAACAGCTTGATTGCAGCGCGGTAATGCAGTTGCGCGGGTTGATTGGGCAGTTGGATCAGGAAATGGATTACCTGATCCTCACCTTGCGCCCGCCCGCCTTGGACGCGGGACTGAAAGCCGCCGTGTTGCAGTACGTGTTGGAATGGTCGGAGCGGCAGCACATCACCGTGGATTTTTCCGGTGAGGAAAAACCCCTCCCCAACTTACCACCTGAAGTAGAGATAACAATATATCGAGTTATTCAGGAGGCGTTGAATAACATCCTCAAGTATGCCGAAGCAAAACGCGTGAGCCTCATTTTGGAGATTAGGCGCGGCGTTTTGCAATTGGTGATCGAAGACGATGGTGGTGGATTCGACTACGCGCAATTCTGCCGCGCACGGCCTGGCCGGCGGTGTTATGGGCTGGCCGGGATGGCAGAGCGCGTGGCTTTGGTGCAAGGCAGTTTCGAGCTTGAATCTGAGTTGGGCAAAGGCACAACGATCTTTGTGCGGATTCCCGTCGCAGTTGGTTAGGCTCGAACGATAACGTCAAAGGAGCGGTGTGGTGGAAAATCTTAGCGTTTTTCTGGTGGATGATCATGCGGTGTTGCGCGAGGGCTTGCTGGGCCTCATTAACCGGCAAACCGACATGCAAGTAGTAGGACAGGCGGGTGATGGCCAGGCGGTATTACGGCAAGCGCCTAATCTCAACCCGGCCGTGGTGGTGATGGATATCTCAATGCCGAAGATGAATGGGATCGAGGCAACTGAGCGGCTGAAACAGGTCGCGCCACAATCTAAAGTCGTGATTCTGACGCGTCATTGCGACGTGGGGTATTTGCGGATGATTATGCAGGCTGGGGCTGTCGGCTATGTTTCCAAACAGTCCGATTCGGCTGACCTGTTGACCGCCATTCGTACTGCCGCCGCCGGTGGCACGTTCATTGACCGCGAGCTGACCGGCCAATTGCTCAATAACTACCTTGGACGTCAACTCCCCCAAGCCAATGGCGCGTTGGTTGATATGACGGAACGCGAGGAAAGCGTGTTGCGCCTGATTGCCTGGGGGCACAGTAACAAAGAAATCGCGGATCAGTTAAGTATTAGCGTCAAAACCGTCGAATATCATAAAGCTCGCGTGATGGAAAAACTCGCATTGCGCAGCCGCGCCGAAGTGGGCAACTACGCATTGCATAGAGGCTGGCTACAGGAAAATTGAGACGCCTACTCAAGCAAGCTCACCGGCAAAAATAAGCAAGTCTGGACAGGATTAACAAGCTTGTTGACAGGATTAACCGGAAAGCTTTGAACACTTCGTCGGCGCTGCACAGTTTGAATCCTATAAATTCATCAGTAAATCCTGTCCATCCCGTCTAAATGCCTGGTTGTTTTTGTCTGCTTATTTAAGCTTGTAACTTGCTGTTAGTCTGAATTGGAGTAGCAGGCAGGGGATTAGGGATTTTTCTAGGGCGAATCGCGGTTTTTCCCGATAGACGCTGAATCTGAAAGATGCGATAAGTATTGGCGAAGAGACAAGTCTCTACCTGTTCGTCGCGGCAACCCCACTGCGCGACGGGCAGATGCCGCTGAAAAGAAAGATCGGCAGTGAGTTGCCTCTAAAATAATCCCAGCAGTGAGTAAGCATTCCCTTGGGCCGTATTGATTGCGCCAATCAGGTTATTACCGAAACTAGAAGTTCCGTGAGTTGCTGCTACCTGTTACGATCGCAGTTATGCTATTCAGTCAAGAAGCCAGCGCCTGTTTTAGCTAACTCGGCGATTGCTGATGCGAAACAGCTAGCCACTTGCACGAGATGGTTGCACATTGATACTGACGATACTGACATATAAGATGTTTAGCCCGGCAAGTAACTTATTACACCGACAACTAAGTTCTTTGAGAGAAAGCGGACGGCAACACGTAGTAACGATTTCAATCGTTCAGTCCTGGCCGCAGCACAAAAC
>JANOWX010000902.1:0-5734 GCA_031418175.1 Acidobacteriota bacterium
AATCTCCAGTTGGGGCGCTCCAAGCTCGAGGGTCTTGGCAACCAAGGTCGGCGAATCGAGGCCGCCACTCATCATCAAACCCACCCGGTCAGCTGGCAAGCGGTCGCGCATCGCTGCAATCAGCCGGGAAAGAAACACCGCTGCGAATTCTGTGGGAGATTTCAAATGCCGCAGACCGTCGACTTCGAGCTGCCAGTACCTCCTGATAGACAGACCCCGTCGGCCCACGGAGAGGATGTGGGCGGGGGAGAGTCTGCGGGCATCGGCATAAACCGACCGGGCTGGGTCGGCACAGCCGCCCGTCCGCAGAAAGTCGGCAATCCAACACGGATCGAGTTCACGGTAATCGGAGCCTCGTGCGGACACGAGGTCTCGCATGGAACCGGCTATCCAGCAGGCAGTTCCGCTCTGAGACCAGGCGAGCATCCTGACGCCGAACCGGTCTCTGACACAAATCAGTTCGCGCGCGACCTTGTCGTTCCAGGGCGTTTCGTTGTAAGGATGCAGCAGCACGTGCGAGTGCGCTTCGATCAAGCCGGGCAGCAGGGTTGTGTTGGGCAATTCGATGACTTTGGCTGCGGCAGGCGCGGCGATTTCGCCAGCGGGGCCGGCCTTTTCAATGCGGTCGCCGTTGACCAGCACGGCCCAGCCCTCGTGCATTTCGACGCCGTCGAAGACGCGCGCGGGCTTGAGCAGATAGCTATTCGCTGATTTCTGTAACGCAGCCGTTTGCCCGGCCATCTCGGCCAACCCCGCGCAGGCCAACAGCGCGCACAAGCCCACGAGCAACCACGGAGCCTGGCGACACAAGACTTTTAACTTATGCTTTCGATTTTGCACTTTCTGTCTCTCCATTCGATAATCCGTGCGTCTCTTCGATGTATGAAAGGAAGTAACCATGCAAACGATCAACATTCTCGATCTGGCCCCGCCCATCCGCGAGTGGCTCAATCAAATCCAAGTGGGGCAGGATGTGCTGATTACCGCCGATGACCAGGCGGTCGCCAAAATCACTCGTGTCAATGGCGCTGCTGCCGAACCCGCCACTGCTAAGCCCAAACGCCGTCAAGCTGGCACGGCCAACCCCAAAGGCCGTCAGGCCGGTTTGAGTGACGATATTCTTTGGATCAGCCCTGACTTCGATGAACCATTGGAAGACTTTGCCGAATACATGTCATGAATCTGTTGCTTGATACGCATACCTTCCTCTGGTTTGCCGGACGTGAGCAAGCCGCCAATTTGCCGCAAGCCACTAGGGACTTGCGGGAAGCCAAGCGCAACCTTGTTTATCTGAGCCTCGCCAGTGTTTGGGAATTGACGATCATAGCTTCGCTGGGCAAACTCGATCTCAAAAGCTCTGCCCAGGCGCTCGTCGAATTTCAACTGAAGCACAACAACATCAAACCGCTTTCAATCTCGCTAGCGCATCTTGCGCGGCTTGAGACGCTGCCGTACTTTCACAAAGATCCGTTCGACCGCCTCTTGGTCGCCCAGTCGCAAGCGGAAAACTTCGCGTTGGTGAGCGTAGACCCTAAATTGGATCAATACGGCGTCAACCGTCTCTGGCTGACCTGACCTCACTCCTTCGTAATCGCCTCATCCAAATTCAGCAACACGCGCGCCACCGCCGTCCACGCCGCCAACTCCTCCATCCGTATGTTGGCAGGCAAGACAAACGGTTTGTCGGGATTATCCGTCGCCAGATTCCAGGGGTTGGCCGCGCCTTTGAGGAAGCGTTCGCGCTGCTGTTGCCACAGGCTCAGCAACTCATTTGCTTCGGCCAGCGTAGGCTTGCGCGCGACGACGCGGCGAAAGGCGAAGGTCAGGCGTTGCGTTTCGGTCGCGCCGCCTTCTTTCACCGTTTTCAACGCCAACGCGCGGGCCGCTTCCAGAAACAGCGTTTCGTTCAGCGTCGTCAGCGCCTGCAACGGTGTGTTGGAACGCGAGCGCCGCACACAGGCGCTGTCGCCATTGGGCACGTCGAAATTCTGCAAAACCGGATAAGGCACCGAACGATAGCGGAAGGTATACAGGCCGCGCCGGTAACGATCCGCGCCTTTTTCTTCCGGCCAGATTTTCGGCCCGTAACTCGCCGGGGGCAGATACAAAAATTCGGGCGAGGGCGGATAGACGCTGGGCCCGCCGATCTTCGCGTTGAGCAAGCCGCTCGCCGCCAGCGCGATGTCGCGCACAATCTCGCCGTCTACGCGAATACGCGGCGCGCGCGCGAGCAGGCGGTTGTATGGGTCATCGGATTGCGGAATGCGGCCACTGTTTGAGGCCGATTGCGGATTGAAAGAAGACGACTGGCGATAAGTTGCTGAGTTGACAATCAAGCGGTGTAGATGTTTCAGACTCCAGGCAGTTGGCGGTTGGCAGTTGGCAGTTGGCAGTTGGCGCGTACCCGCAGTTTTGGAATCCGCAATCCGCAATCCGCAATCCGCAATCGCAGGTTCCATCAACTCGACGGCCAGCCAATCCAGCAATTCCGGATGTGAGGGCGGCTCGGCTTGTTTGCCCAGGTCTTCCGAACTGGCCACGATGCCAGTGCCGAAATAAGCCTGCCAGACGCGGTTGACGATGGAGCGCGCCGTCGTGGGCGCCTGGCGATCTACCAGCCATTTGGCGAAGGTCAGCCGATTGACGGGCGCGCCTGCGGGCAGCGGATTCAGAAACGCGGGCACGCCGGGTTGAATCTCTTTGTCGGGCCGCAGGAAGTCGCCGCGTTTGAGCGTGAAGGTCGGGCGCAACTCGCCGCGTTCGTTCAGCACCAATTGCGTTGCGCCCGCCGGATGCGTCTGCCAGAGCTTGGCGATCATTTCGTTCTCGCGTTGCCAGGCGGGCACGGTGGTGCGCCAGTAACTGAAGAGCGCTTCGACTTGGGCTTTGGTGCGCTGTTCGCGCGGGATGGCCGTGATGATTGCGCGCACGTGGGCGGGCAGCGGATCGGCGACAGCATCCGCCGCCGTTGTGAGGCTTAAACGAAAACGTCCGAGGTTGTTGTTTTGATTGTCGTCGCTGTTCCAGCCGCCGTGATTCTGTTTTAGATAAAACGACAGCAGCGTGCCGCCAGCCTCATTGGATTTTGGGGCAATCGGTTTGTCGGCAACGAAGACGGCCTTGCGCGGCAGGTTGCGCAACACCGGCCCGGCATCGTGGCCCCAGGCGGTTTCTTCCTTGCCGTCAATGGCGAATTCGATGGGGCCTTCGACGCGGCGGCGATTGCTCTTGTCGTAATACATCGGCAGCAATTCGCGTTCGGGCAAGTTTAGGTCGGCGGTCGCGCGGCTGAATTTGATCTTCGTGATTTGCTTGGGATCATTTGCCGGCGCGGCTTCGACTTCGAATTCGGTCAACGCGCCGGTGCCTAAAATCGAGCGGCCCGGCCCATGCGCGGGCAGGTTTGGATCGTTGAGCAATTCCAGGCGGAAGGCCGCGATGTTTTGCACTTCGGTCTTGAGCGTCAGCTTGACGCGGTGTTTTGTCGGCGCGTACCCCAATTGCAGGAACGAGCCGTCGCTTTGCGGCAGGTATTTTGCGCCGCCGGTCGAAATGTCATCCACGGCGGGCTGCACGATCTGCCAATCCGGCTGATCCTTTTTGACGCGGTCTTCCCAGGCATTCATTGCTGTGAGCCAATCGGGTTTGGTCTCTTGCAAGCGCGCTTCAAGCTCGCGTGTTTGCGAGAGGATGTTTGCGCGCTGCATCTGTTCCTGCGGCGTGTAAACGACGGCGGCGGCTTCGTGCGCGTTATTCAAAAACGCGAAGAGGCGGTAATACTCGTCCTGTTTCAGCGGATCGAATTTGTGGTTGTGGCACTGCGCGCATTGAATCGTGATGCCCAGCACGCCTTTGCCGATGGCGTCCATGCGGTCGAACATCGCTTCCATGCGGAATTGCTCAGGCTCGACGCCGCCCTCTTCGTTGATCATCGAATTGCGCAGGAAGCCCGTGGCGACGAGTTGATCCTGTGTTGCGTTAGGCAGCAAGTCGCCCGCGATCTGTTCGATGATGAATTGGTCGTAGGGCAAATCGCGGTTCAGCGCATTGATCACCCAGTCGCGGTAAAACCAGACGAAACGCGGCTTGTCTTTTTCGTAGCCGTCCGAATCGGAATAGCGCGCCGCATCCAGCCACAAGCGGCCCCAGCGTTCGCCGTAATGCGGCGAGTCCAGTAAACGTTCAACCTGCTTTTCATAGGCGTTCGGCGAGAGATCGCGCAAGAAGGCATCAACTTCTGCGGGCGTCGGCGGCAAGCCGATCAAATCCAGGCTCAGGCGGCGCAGCAAGGTCACGCGGTCGGCGGCGGGCGCTGGCGTGAGGCCTTCTTTTTCCAAGCGCGCCAGCACAAACGAATCAAGCGCATTCTTTGTCCACAGCTTGTTTTTGACGGTGGGCAAGGCCGGGCGCACGGGCGGCACAAAGGCCCAATGCTTCGACTGTGTTTCGACCGAGGCGGCGTCGGGCCAGTCTGCGCCTTCGTCAATCCAGCGTTTGATGAGTTCGATCTGTGCGGGTTTGAGCGGCGCGCCGCCTTTGGGCATGCGCGGTTCGCCGTGCTGGCTGTCATCCACGGTGAGGCGTTTGAACAGCCGGGATGGCCCGCTCTGGCCGGGCACGATCACGCGCGCGGCCAGGCGTTTGTTATCCAAGCGCAACTGCGCCATTTGCTTCGTCGCGCCGTGGCAACCGGTGCAATGCGTTTGCAGAATGGGTTGGATGTCGCGCGCAAAATCCACTTTGGCGCTTTGCTGACGGGCGTTGACGGACGATAACAACAAGCCCGGAGCCAGCGCCAAAAACAAACCGACGACTGACAGAGAGAGTTTTCGATGTCTCATTGCCGCGCTTTCAAGAATAAGATTTGGGAAGATAAGGGTGTCGGCGGCAGCCAATTGCTTCAGCGCCTTTGGCCGCCGCCGTGAATGCGCGGGTAAGTTAGCTCAATTGGTTGGAGAAACCAAGCTCTAGCTTGGATCGGGTAAAGACCTTCGCCAAAGAGCATGGAGTTCAGGCGTAAGCCGGTGTTGGTGCGCGCGAACACAGGCTGAAGCCTGAACTCCATGCTCTTTTTCTTTGCGCGTCCAGATAAGCCAAATGTGTTTAGGCTGCCTGCGCCAGCGCGCCCATCTGCCTGGCGTTCGCCGCGCCCGTTGCAAAAAGGCCGCAGGCTTTGGCGTAGCTGGTCAATTCGCTGCGCAACAACTTGCGCCCGCGATTCAGCCGCGACATGACCGTGCCGATGGGGACGTTCAAAATGCCCGCGATCTCTTTGTAGGCAAACTCTTCGACATCGGCCAACAGGATCACGGCGCGAAAGTTTTCGGGCAAACGGTTGAGCGCCAGCAAGACGTCCTCGTCATTGAGTTGCTGCGGCACGGGCGCTTCGTAGGGCAGCGTTTCCAGCAGAAACTCTTCGCGCTCGCCCAGCGTTTGCAAGCGCCAGTTTTTGCGGCGGTAATGTTGAATCACGTGAAAGAGAATCTTGAACAGCCAGGCCCGGCAATTCGTCCCGGCGGCAAAGCGGTGGAACGATTTCCAGACTTGCAAATAAGTCTCTTGCACCACGTCTTCAGCGGCCGTTTGATTGCCGAGCGTGTGGCGCGCCGCCCGGTATAGATCATTCAAATGGGGTAAGGCGACTGTCTCAAAAGAATCATGCTCGTACTCTGGGGTAAACATTGCTGTCCTCCTCGCAAAGCTCGCGGGCTTTGCCAAAAGTTCTCTTTGTTTT
>JANOWX010000903.1:0-6805 GCA_031418175.1 Acidobacteriota bacterium
CCTTGCCGTCTTTCACACGTGTTATTAATCGAATAGACCGGCCAAGCTTATGAATTGACAACCGCCCCAGCCCCTTCTCTCCAAGGGGAAATCGATGGAATATCGGTGTCCTCTTGTTACGCATTCGTTGTTCCGCCCGGAAATCCGTCGCAATTACCATCCAGACGTTGCGGAGAACGTTCTCATCCATGCCGCAGCCATCATCCTGAATGACAATCCGTGCTTGCTCAACATTGTCGGGATGCTCAATCAGCACTGAGCAATATGTTGCGTCAGCATCGTAAGCATTTTTCACCAGTTCAAATACAGCAAGATTTGCATCGCGAATAAGCTGATCGCCAAGCAGCGTGAGCAGGCGTGGTTTTACCTGGAACACCAAGTTTTTTCGAGGCGGCTTTCGTTTAGTACGCTGCGGCATGGCTACGTTGTCCTGAGTTGTTGAATTACGGCTTGCATTACCGGTGGGCAGACAGCATTACCAATCATCTTGATTTGCTCGCGGCGAGTGCCATGCTCAAATCGCATACCGTCCATTCCCATCGCAGACTGAAGTTCTGGCACTTGGAGCATTCGCATGAGGTGGCCTTCTGGTGAAGGCTTTACCACAGCGAAGCGGTCGAGAGTTGTGATGGTTCGCAGCGGTCTGGATAATTTCTGCCAACCGCCCGCGTGATCGGAGCCGTAATAGACCAACAAGAATGGTTTCTTCGCTCCAACCTCCTTGATGCCACGTTCCGCGCGTTCCAGCGTGGCCGCAGCCCGGCGCTCTGTTCGCAAGGGAGACCAGCGGTAGATGCCATTGAGATTGACTATTGAACGGATAGTCTTCTTGCGACCCTGTATTGTCGGAGTCGGATCAGGCAGGCGTTGGCGATCACAGAGCAGGAACAAGCGGCGGCGGCTCTGCGCCACTCCGAAGTCTGACGAGTCCAGAACCTGTTCGCGAAGTTGATAACCAATGGCCTTTAACTCTTCCTTGAATTCCTGGTAGCGCGACCAGCGGCGCATGCTTACGACGTTCTCGATCACAATCCATCGAGGTTCAAGCTCGCGGGCAAACCGGGTGACTTGAAATGCTGTGTTCTTGCTTTCCTCACAACGAACTTTGTTCCCCTTGGCGGGGCTGTGATTTGTGCATTCTGGGGAAGCCAGGATTAGATCAATGTGTCCAATGTCTTTCCTGGCCTCGCTTATATTCAAGTCCTCAAGACGTGTGTGGTAGAAGCGGGCATTAGGAAAATTGGCGTGATGATTTTTGCCAGCCAATTCCCAAGAATCAAAGGCAGCCACAATTTCAACGCCCGCTTGTTGCGCTCACCAACTGCTTCCTCCCGCACCGCAGAAAAGATCAATAGCTCGAATGATGCCTGGGTTCAAGAGTGTCGTGTTCAACCTCTAGCCTCCTTATCGCTTTGCCCTGCGAATCGGTCGCGCCTTCATAAAGGTTCCCGGCATTGCCAGTTACAAAAGCGTGAGCCGCGCTTACACGTCGAGGTTCTTCACATCCAGCGCATTGTCCTCGATAAACCGGCGGCGCGGTTCGACCTGATCGCCCATCAGGATGGTGAAGATTTGGTCGGTCTCGACGGCGTCGTCAATCCGCACCTGCAGCAGCGTGCGCTTCTCAGGGTCCATCGTCGTTTCCCAAAGCTGCTCGGGGTTCATTTCGCCGAGGCCTTTGTAGCGTTGAATGTGCAAATCCTTTTTCGCCGCCGCGAGCACGTGGTTGAGCAGGTCGTCGCGCGATTCGACTTCGGTTTCGGTCGCGCCTTCCTTGATGACGAAGGGCGGCTGATGCAGTTGCGCGAGTTGCTTGTAAAGCTCGACCGAACGCTGGAATTCGACCAGCGTCGCCAGATCCCAGTTGACCTGCGCCGTCGTGGTGGAATTCTCGTATCTGATCTCGATGCTCGACAGCCCGTGCTCTTCATCCGAAGTCATTTCGGTGTCAAAACCGGCGGCGGCAATCGCGGCCTCGACCCGGCCAAGCATTTCTTCGGACGCGAAGACATCGTGCAGCTTGCGCCGCTCTTGCATCAGCCCAGCCTTGCCGCTCATCGCATCAAGCAAGGCGTCCACAACGCGGCGGTCTTTCAAACGGCGCGCGAGTTTGTGGTAGTAGCCGCTGAACTCGACCATCTTTTCGAGCAGCGCCGTGAGGTCTTTGCCTTCGATGGTCTCGCCCGTTTGTTTGATCGTGACGCGCACGTCTTCGGTCGCCTTGCGCATCAGGTAGCGGTTCATCTCGCGGTCGTCTTTGATGTAACGTTCAGTCTTGCCCTTCTTGATTTTGTAGAGCGGCGGTTGCGCGATGTAAACGTAGCCGCGCGTCTCGGTCTGCTTCTCGCCGTTCTCGTCCACCGTCTCGACCTTGTGTTCCAGCAACTGCGGCATCTGGCGGTAGAAGAAGGTGAGCAAGAGCGTGCGGATGTGCGAACCGTCCACGTCGGCGTCCGTCATCAAGATGATCTTGTGGTAACGCAGGTTATTCACGTTGAAATCATCTTTGCCGATGCCGGTGCCGAGCGCGGTGATCAGCGCCTTGATCTCGCCGTGGCCGAGCATCTTGTCGAAGCGCGCGCGTTCGACGTTCAGGATTTTGCCTTTGAGCGGCAGGATCGCTTGCGTTTTGCGGTCGCGGCCTTGCTTGGCACTCCCGCCGGCGGAATCTCCTTCGACGATGTAAATCTCGCATTGCGCCGGGTCTTTTTCGGCACAATCGGCCAGCTTGCCGGGCAAGCCGCTGCCGCTCAGCGCGCCTTTGCGCACGATCTCGCGGGCCTTGCGGGCGGCTTCGCGGCCGCGCGCCGCTTCGACCGCTTTACCGACGATGGCTTTGGCGACGGAAGGATGCTCTTCAAAATACTGGCTCAGCTTTTCGTAGATGAACGAATCCACCGGCCCTTTGACATCAGAGTTGAGCTTGCCTTTGGTCTGGCCCTCGAATTGCGGCTGCGGGATCTTGACGGAGATGACGGCGACGAGGCCTTCGCGCACGTCGTCGCCGGTCAGGCTGCCCTTGAAATCTTTCAGGATGTTCGCGGTCGTGGCGTAACGGCTGATCGCCTTTGACAGCGCCGAACGGAAGCCCGACAGGTGCGTGCCGCCGTCCACGGTGTTGATGTTGTTGGCAAAGGCGAAGACCTTTTCGTCGTAGGCGTCGTTGTATTGAATCGCTACCTCGACGGTCAGGTCGTCGCCGTTTTCGCCCGTCGGCGTGCGCTCGAAATAGAGCGGCTTGGCGTGCAACACGCTCTTGTTCTTGTTCAGGTGCGCGACGAATTCGGCGATGCCGCCTTCGTAAAGGAATTCGTGCTTTTTCTCTTCCTCGCCGCGCTCGTCGGTGATCGTGATGCGGATGCCTTTGTTGAGAAAGGCCTTTTCGCGCAGCCGTTCAGACAGCCGGTCGAAGCTGTATTCAGTTGTCGTGAAAATCTCCGGGTCGGGTTTGAAGGTGATCTTGGTGCCGGTTTTGGTGGTCTTGCCGGTCTTAACCAAATCTTCTGACTTGATGCCTTGCCTGAATTCCATCTCGTAAACCGCGCCTTGGCGGCGAATTTCCATCCGCAACCATTCCGAGAGGAAGTTCACGCAAGAGGCGCCGACGCCGTGCAGGCCGCCGGAGACCTTGTAGGCATTACTGTCGAATTTGCCGCCCGCGTGCAGCACGGTCATCACGACTTCGGCGGCGGGTTTCTTTTCGGTCGCCATGATGTCCACCGGGATGCCGCGCCCGTTGTCTTCGACGGCGATTGAGTTGTCCAGATGGATGGTGACGTTGATCGTGTCGCAATACCCGGCCAGGGCTTCGTCTACCGAATTGTCCACGATCTCATAGACCAGGTGATGCAGGCCGAGGTCGCCGTTCGAGCCGATGTACATCGCGGGGCGTTTGCGCACGGCCTCGCGGCCTTCGAGCACGGTAATCGAATCAGCGCCGTAGCCGTCTTCGCCGTGTTGTTGCTTCTCTTGCTCAGTCATTTCTTCTTTCTTCTCTTTTGCTTTCATATCTTTTTTGTCGAAGGGTTAGGACAAGTTTTTAAGTAAGCCGGGCGTCGCACGTCCGGTCGTGCCGAGGGCGATTAGAACGGCGCGCGATGTCTGTCTTCAGCAGCAGTGTCATAAGGTGGCGCAACGTTCACCGCCGTTTCTGCTTGTCGCAACCAATCCAACGTATCAGTATCTGGCGAATCAGTATCTGGCGAATCAGTGTCTGGGATGGCAGGCGTGCTGACCGGCTGGGCGTCTGGCGCTTGCTTGGAAGGCGCTTGCCTGGGGAGCGCAGGGTTCGCGAGCGCCGGTTCCGTTTCGGTCTGGCCCAAATCCCGATTTATTTCTTTATTTTCTTCTTTGTCTTCTGGCACTTGCCCGGCGACAACCAAGTGCGTCCGGGCGCGTGTGCGGAAGCGTTCGGCAATCGAATGCTTCGAGGTCGAAACGAGCGTTTGGGCTTTGCCTTCCAGGTAATCCAGCAAAATCCCGATCCGCTCCCGATCCAGTTCAGCGTCTATGTCGTCTATCAGAAAAAGTGGGTATTCTTCAAACACCGTATGGTACACGCTCATCTGCGCTAGATCAAGAATGAGCAGGGCGCTGCGTTGCTGCCCCGAACTGCCATATTTTGCAAGCTCATAGCCGTCAAACAGTACCTCCAAATCATCGCGGTGAGGCCCCACCAGCGAGTAGCCGATGCCGATCTCGTTTTTCAAGCGCAACTGCAACCGTTCGCGGAACAAAGCGGCATACGCGCCCAGATCGCCTTTACCTTCCAGCGACGAGCGGTAACGGATCGTGATCTGCTCGTGTTGAAACAATTCCGGCTTCAACTGCGCCTGCAACTTCTCGACGTAACTCAGGCGCAGCCCATGAATTTCAGTGCCCAACGCGACCAACTGATCATTCCACGGTTGCAGCATTTCGAAATAGCGCGCCGGGTCAGCGGCCTGCGCCGCCTCGCGCAACAGCGCATTTTTCTGCTTCAACACGCGGCCATATTCGCTGAGCGTGCCCAGGTACGAAGGCAGCGTCCCCACCAACCCGCGATCCAGAAAGCGCCGCCGGGCTTCGGGCGCACCGCGCACGATCTCTAGTTCATCAGCGGTAAAGGCAATCGCGTCCAGGTTGCCCAGATAACGCGTCACCGGTTCGCGCTTGCCATTGATGAAGGAGTGTTTGACCGATTCGGTGATGAGCAGTTGCAAGTCTTTGGTCAAATTCCCGCGCGCGACGGTGCCGCGCAGAATGGCTTCGGTCATGCCGTGCTGGATGGCCTCTTTCGGATACTTGGTGCGGAACGATTTGGTTGTGGCGAGCAGGTAGACGGCTTCGAGCCAGGAGCTTTTACCTTGCGCGTTCTGGCCGTAGATCACATTGAGACCGGGGGCGAATTCGATGGCGCCGGTGAGATTGCGAAAGTGGAAGGATTCGAGGCGTTGGAGGTGCACTTAGATTTGGCCTCCCAACGATCTCCAAAGTCCCCGTAAATGACCGAAACTCTGAATCTGGCCGGTGTTGTGATGGCGATTTCTCAAGGCAGCAAGGCATTCGGCACTCCTAACCACGCCGGGGTTAATCTCCGAATAGCTATGGCCGTTTTCACGAAGTAACTCGTTCAGGTAAACCTTATGAAATTGCGCTCGGGTTCTTCCATACTTACCCCACAGTGGCAATGATTCCGGGCAATGCGTACTCACGTCAAAGTGATTCTTGCCACTCACTCGCCTTTGGATAGCCGCGAGCATTCCGACCGGATCATCTTCAGCATCCACACAAACGAAGAAGTGCTTTACCACGCCACAGCTTTCAATGTCGCTGACCGCTTCTTCGACACGGTCAAGGTAGGCTGGATACCCCATGCCAGCGCGGATAATAAAATTGTCTTGTTTGAGATCCGCCAGTCTTTTGACTTCAATTAGCGGTGGAAAAACTGTTCGCAGCCAGGCGCGATAAACTCTCGGCTCGGTGCGCTGGCTTTCAAATAGGCAGTACCAATTCACCGAATTGCCTCCTCGTATTCCTCAAGGTTCATTAGTTGTGTGAATTTTTCTAGCGAGGAAGCTGAATCAAACTCGGGGATTGAGGCGACATCTTTTACCGTTACCACGGAACCCTCTCTTGTTACCAGCCTGCACCTGCTGCGGCGTTGGTTGGTTTTGCTGGACGTGCATAATAGCCTCTTCTTCCTCTTCTTCGCTTTCATTCACATCAGCAGTATAGCCAGTTCCATCGGCTGCCGCAAAAAGCGGCTAGGCGCCTTATTACTTCGTCAATCCTGACCCCAAAGCGCCCCCTTGCACCTGTCCGGGGTTCGAGAAGCGCGAAGCCAAATGCAAACACCTTTATGCCTCGCAAGCGTGATCGAACGCGAAACCAGCACGACGACGACCACCGACGCAAACGGTAACGAAACGACGACCGTTACAGAGACAACAACGGTCACAAAGAAGATTACCTCTGGGCAAAATTGGGAAGCGTGCAACGAAGCCCAAACGCACGAAAAGGCCAGCTTTCAAAAGCTGCTTCATGGCCTTTGCACCAACATCGTTGTCGTTCAAGCCGGTCAGGTTGGTGCGATAGTTTTCGGTCAGCGACCAGACGCCGCCCGTGCCGCGTTCGGCAAAGACGGGGATGCCGGCGAAGCTCAAGGCTTCCATGTCGCGCAGGATCATGCGTTCCGAAACTTCCAGCCGTTCAGCCAGCGCGCGCGCGGTGATGCGCGTGTGGATTTGCAGCAACAGCAAAATCGAAATCAAACGGTCGGCTCGCATAATGTCTCCCGTTCGGTACCGAGAGCGGTAGCGACCGG
>JANOWX010000904.1:0-4731 GCA_031418175.1 Acidobacteriota bacterium
CCGTGATCGAATGCGTGCCGGTGAGCAGCGCGGTGGTTGACAGTACCGCTGTGCTGCTGGCCGAGAGCGTGCGCAAACCCAGCGAAACAGCGCCATCAAAGAACTGCACATTGCCGGTGGGCGGCCCGGCCAGGCCATTCGTCACCAGCACATTGTCTATCCGCCAGCCGCCCGAAGTCTCGCTGTTGTCCGAACCCATGCGCCAACGGAAGCGCACCGCGTGCCCCTGTAAAGACGCGCCGAATTGCACCGTCGAAGTGATGTAAGCGCCGAAGCCGCCAGTATTCGCGCCCGTCCAGGCTTGCCGTCCGGCCAACGGATTGGCGCAACAGTTACTAAGCGGGCCGGTATAACCGCCTGTAATAAACGTCCCGCTGACCGGGGCGGCGGTCACGTCAACGAAGGGGCCGGCGTCGAGCGAGGCTTCGAGCACGCCGCCGTCAAACGTATTTTCCAGCGAGTAGGTATGCAGGAACGTAAGCCGCGTCTGATTCGACGTGACACTGACCGTGGGCGTGGTGAGTAACTTGTCGCTCACCACCGCTGGGTCATCCACTTCGGCATGGTTGGGTGCGCTGTTCGAGTTCCCAGAGACAGTTTGCCAAAGCGGCGTGGGGCCTTGCGCATTGGTGGCCGTCCAGTTCACTGGCAGCGCCGGGGCCGACACTCCGTCAAAGCTCTCGTTCAGCAACGGCGGCACACCGGTGACGGTCGCCGTGAAATTGACGTTCTGCCCGAGCAGCGAAGGATTGAGACTGGAGTTCAAAGCCGTCGTTGTGTTCACGAGCGGCGCCAAATTCACGGTCTGTAAAACCCCCGCCGCCGTGCTCACGGCAAAGGTGGCATCCCCGTTGTAGGTGGCGGTAATTCCGTGCAAACCGACGCTGAGAACTGACGTCGTGAGCGTCGCCACACCACCGACCAGGTTTCTTAAGCCGAGCGCAGTCCCGCCATCAAAGAAATTCACCGTCCCAGTCGGCGGGCCGCCCGTGCCCGTAACGGTCGCTGTGAAGGTCACTGTCTGGCCGAAGTTCGAGGGATTGGGCGACGCAACTAGCGCCGTCGCCGTCGTCGTGCGGGTCGTCACGGTTGCGTTGTCGGTGGCGGAATCGTTGCCGGGATTGTTATCACCGGCATTTGCGACCGTCACCGTATTGCTGATGTTGGCGGGCGTGCCCGCGCCGACATTGACCGTGAGCGTCAGCGGCGGCAGATTCGTACTCGGGGCCAGCCCATTCGTGTTGGTGCAAACGACGTTGGTTGTGCCGCTGCAACTCCAGCCCGTCCCGCTGCCGCTCGCGAGCGTCAGGTTGGCCGGCAAGGTATCAAAGACCGAGATGGTCCCGGTGGCCTGCTTATTGCCGCTATTGTTGACGGTGATGGTGTAAGTGCCGGGCGTGCCGAGATTGAAGCCGTTGTGCGTGATCGAGATGGCCAGATCAGCCTCGGCGTTTGGCGGCGCGACGGGGATCGTCAGCGGCACGCTCGCCGTTAGACTGAGCGCGGCCAGATTATGGCCGTGGTTGAAGGCCGAGACACTCGTCCCTGCATTCGGATTGAAATTGATGCTGGCGCCCAGCAGTCCGAAGTTACTCGGTGACCAGAATTTCGACCAGCCGCTACGTCCTGCGGGGATGATGGCGCTGAAGCGTGGCGTGAGGCGTGGGAAAGTGTCGGCAAAAGAGGCCCGGAGTTGGGTACCGCCGGAGAAGCTGTAACTAAAAGGGTTTTCGGCGTCGTCATAGAGCAGCCCGAAGAGCGAACCGAGCGCGCCGGCGCTTTGCCCCTGCCGTAAATCGCCGCCGATGCGGTTGAGGATGAATAAGGTATCGTTGCCTTGCGCCCGCGACGGAATGTGGTTGATCGTCAGCACGGCCGGCAATTGGTTGTAGCCGGAGCCGGCCGCCGCCGTGTTGCCATCGAAATTGAGCGTGGCGCTGGTCGAACCGGCACCGCAACCCAGTAGCGCCCCCGTGTAGAGCGCCGCGAAAGCTTGCGCGCCCAGGTTGGCGGTATGGCCGGTAGCTTGTTTGACGTAAGCATCGCCCATCAGAAAGTTAAAGTTGATCGGACAACCGGTGACTTGATCCACGGCCACGACCACCATGTAGCCGCTAATGCCCGGATCGTAATCGGAAGCCAGGAAACTGATGGTCTGGCGCGGCGCCAGGAAAAAGGAGGAGTCCGCCGCGCGGCTGTTGGCGCTGTTGACGAAAAAGAGATGCACGGCCACCGCCGAGACGGTGTTGACGTTGGTCAGGCTGAAGTCAGTGTTTTGGGTGTTTGGACTGGTGACGCTCGAAGTGTAGTAATTGTAGACCAGCACTGAGCCGAGCTTTTGATCACTCAGAATGGAGGTGCCCGGAAACTGCGTGCCTGGCGCAATTTGCATCAACGCCACCGGGCCGAAGGTCAACACAAACGTCGCCACGATGACCGACGCCAGCATTATTTTGAGTGCTTTGTTTGAGATGCGCATGATCGTCGTTCTCCTCTTAGACCATTTATCCGCCGCTGCTTCGCAGGCTTCCTTCCCGCTAGCACGACGGAGGGAAGACCGGCATGGTGAGTGAGTTGGTGGTTGAGAGTGTGAGCTTGCGCAGGTTATGCCCGCCGATAAAAGCTGTAGCGTTCGCCGCCGCGTTCGGATTGAAATTGAAGACTGCGCCCAGCATCCCGTTGTCGCTGACGGTGTAAAGCTTCAGCCAGCCGGTATGCGTGGCGGGGATCACGCTGCTGTAGACGGGCGCAGTCAGCGGGAACGAATCCGACAAGGTGCCGAACTGCTGCGCGCCGCCAAAAAAAGTAAAGGCGAAAGGATTGGCCGCAGTTGAGTCGTCGTAAAGCACGCCGGAAACCTGGCCCAAGGTGGAGACGCCAGTCAGTAGATTCCCGCCCACACGATTGAGCGCCAACTGTGTCGAATTGCCATCCGCGATGCTGCGCAGTTTGTCCACGACCAGCATGCGCGGCGCGCGGTTGTAGCCATTGACGCTGCCATCAAAGAGCAGCCCGGCAGTTTGCGAAACCCCCGTGCAGCCGGGCAGCGTACCGGCAAAGAGCGCCGCGAAAGCCTCAGCGCCGAGACTGGCTTCGTGTCCGCTGGCAAACTTGATCGTGGCGTCGCCGCTCAGAAAGTTGAAGCTCAACGGGCAGCCCAACACATCCACCGCCACGGCCACGATGTAACCGCGCACGCCCGGATCCAAGTCGGAGGCCAGAAACTTTATTGTTTGGTTGGCGGTCAGGCAGACGTAAGCATCCGCCGGCGTCCCAGAGTCGGCCACGAAAAAAAGGTGCACGCGGATTAACGTGGTGGTACTCGTGTTGGTCATACTGATGCCGGTGTTCTGCGTGTTCGGGCCGGACGCGCTGGAAGTATAGAGGTTGTAGAACAGCACCGAGCCGACCTTCAGATCGGCCACCTCGGAGCCGGCGGGAAAGGACGTGCCTTGCGCGCGCACTGTCAGCGCGCAGCACCAGAGCAGCGCCAAAAGCCGCAGGGTCTGCCTTAGTCCGGAAGCGGATATCATCGTATTTCTCCTCGCTCAAAGCGGTTGGAAAGATCGGGCGTGGCCGGTCACAGACCGGCTGCCCGGGCGTTGCGGCGCGCTGCGTGCTGCTTCAACAAACGGGCGTGAACACCGGCACGATCAGCGAATTGGTCGTTGACAAGGTGAGCTTGCGCAGATTGTGACCGCCCAGAAAAGCCGCCGCGTTGCTGAAGGAATTCGGGTTGAAGTTGATCAGCGCACCGAGCAAGCCAATGTCACTGGGGCTGCTCAGCGTCATCCAGCCGGTGCGCCCGACCGGAATCATCGCACTGAAAACGGGGACGGTCGCCGGGAAAGTATCCGAGAGCGTCTGGACGCGCTGCGGCGCGCCCGTGAAATTGAACGAGGCGACGTTCGACATATCGTCTAACAACTCGCCGTTAATCGTGCCCAGCGTGGCCGCGCAACAGGTGGCGATGTTGCCGCCAATGCGATTGAGGATCAGCAGCATCGAATTGTTGTCCGCCAGGTTGCGAATCTTATCCAACGCCAGCAAACGCGGTAACCGGTTGTAATTCACGCCGTCGAAGTTGAGTGTCGCCGAAGTCTGGCCCGCCATACAGGTCGTCGGATTCGCCGCAATCGCCGCAATCGCCTCAGCCGCCAGGTTGGCGGCATGGCCGCTCGCCATTTTGACCGCCGCCTCGCCGCTCAAAAAGTTGAAGTTGACCGGACAGCCGTTGCCGCTGCCAATGGCCACGGCCACCAGAAAGCCGCGGGTGCCCGGATCAACGTCCGAGGCCAAAAAGGTCACGGTTTGATTGGCGGTCAGGCAGATAAACGAATCTGCCGGTGCGCCCGAGGAGCCGTTGACAAAGATCAAGTGGATGAACGCAGAGGCGCCGGGATTGTGATTGGTCAGGTTGAACTTGCTGTTTTCCGACGCCGGGTTGAGCGCGCTCGAGGTATAAAAATTGAAGATCAGCACCGAGCCGGTCTTTTGATCATTCAGTTCCGACGCGGCCGGTATCCCGCCGCCCGGATCGGCGGCGCGGCCTGTCACCGCGCACAACGCGAGCAGCAGCAGCGCCGGCAGCCAAGGTGCTGGGTATGGTGAATTACGCATATTCATTTCTTGCTAACTCCTATGGCATTCGAATTTTCCGGTTATAGCGGTTTGCAGGTGCGTGCGACCACACAACGTAGGGGCAGACCTGCGTGTCTGCCCCGGTGGCGG
>JANOWX010000905.1:0-11157 GCA_031418175.1 Acidobacteriota bacterium
GTCCGGTCATTCGCACCAACAACACCAAGCAAAGGAGCAATACCATGGCCGATGAAATTCTGGAAAAACAACAGCAAGAAGCTAGACAACAACAAGCCCAGCAAGCGCAGCAAACAGTGCTGCAATCGCGCGAAGAGGAAAGCGACGAATCCGGCGGCGAGGATGGAGATGACGCCAAGCCGAAGAGTTAATCAGTTAAGTTAACGAATCGTGAGCGCAGTGCGGCCGAACGTGGCCGCGCTCGCTCACGCTTGTTTCCCCATGCCGCGAGCCGCTCATCAACCGCGCGAATTGACTGTCACGTTTGCCTGAATCAGAATCCCGCCAACGCTCTAACAGATCACTTAAGGCAGATCACCAAAGGGCAACACCAAAGACAGGCCATCCGCTTTTCAATCAAAGTTGAAAAACATCGGCCTAAGGAAGTCGCTATGACTCGTCAAGCTGTGCGGTCTCTGCATCAACTCCACATCCCCTCTCACCACCACCGCAGAGCAAAACTTGCCGCACGGTTGAGCACCGGACTTGCGCTCTGGCTGGTGTTTTGGCAAGCCGCAGCCTTCATTCCTTTGCAAGCTCAAACTCAAGAGTTGGAATTGGGAAGACCTGTGCAGCGCGAACTAGCTGGCGGCAGCACGCAATCTTTTCAAGTGTCGCTGACGCCCGGCCAATTTCTGCACGTCGTGGTCGAGCAACGCGGGATAGACGTGGTGTTGCGGCTCTGGACGCCGGATGGACGACGGTTGGTCGAGATGGATAGCCCGAACAGCACCCAAGGGCCAGAGGCTGCCGCGCTGATCGCCGAGCAAGCGGGGAATTATCGGATCGAAGCCGTTTCTTCAAATCAGGCGGCGCCAGCGGGGCAAATCGTGATGCAGCTTCAAGCGCTGCGCGCGGCCACCGAACAAGACCGCCGCTGGATGGCGGCGCAACGCGCCTTTCTGGACGGCAATGCCTTGCAAAGGCAAAGCAGCGGTGCGGCGCGCCAACAGGCCATTGAGAAATTTCAAGAGGCGCGGCTCGCTTGGGGCGTGACCGGCGATCAGATGATGGAGGCGCACGCTTTGTTGAAGCTCGGCCAAACCTGGGGGCGCTTGGGCGAACCGCAGAGAGCTTTGAGTTATGTCACCCAGGCGCTCGAATTGCAGCGTGGCGGCGTGGCACAACGCGAGGAAGCCTATACGCTGTTTCTGCTCGGCATTGTCTACATTGATTTAAGCGAACCCAGAAAAGCGTTGGAGTACTACGACCAAGCCCTCACGCGGCAACGGGCACTCGCTGACGTTTATGCCGAAGCCCAGACGTTACTCAATCAAGGCGTGGCTTATTACAATCTGGGCGAAACCACGCGGGCGCTCGCAACCTACATGGCGTCGCTTTCTTTCTGGCAAAAGGTGAAACATCGCCCGCGCGAAGCCACTACATTACATAACATTGGGAAGGTTTATGCGGATCAAGGAGAGTTTCAGCAAGCGCTTGAGTACTATTTGCGCGCGCTGACTTTGCAAAGGGCGCTGCAAAATTCCGATGCCGAAGCTGATGAATTGAATGAACTCGGCTTCGTCAACCTGCAACTGGGCGAATGGCAACAGGCGCTGGCCTATTTTGAGCAAGCTTTGACGCGTTGGCGCGTGGGCGGCAATCCCGCCAATGAGGCGCTTGCCCTCAAAAATATCGGCGCGGCCTATTTTGCGCTACAGCAATTCGCGCCCGCGTTGACGCATTACACCCAGGCGCTGAAATTGAATCAGGAGGTGCGCAATCGTCGCGGCGAAGCCCTGACGTTGGAAAAGATCGGCGAATTGCACGCCACGCTGGCGCAACCGCTGAAAGCCCTCGAAGCCTTTGACCAGGCCCTGCCACTGCGCCGCGCGCTGGATGACCGCCGGGGCGAGGCCAGCACGCTCGCCCAATTGGGCAACGTCTATCTGACCTTAGGCGTGGCGCAAAAAGCGCTGGACAATTTCAACCAGGCCCTCACGCTTTATCGCGCTATCGGCGACCGGCGCGGCGAGGCCGGCGTGCTTTACGGTTTGGCGCGCGTCGCGCGCCAGCAGGAAAAGCTCGCCGAGGCCCGCCAACACCTCGCAGCCGCCTTGACCATCGCCGAAGCCATCCGCACTGATGCGGGCAGTCAGCAGGCGCGCAGCTCTTATTTCGGCACGGTGCAGCAATACTACCAACTCAACGTTGACGTGCTGATGCAATTGCACCGCGCCCAACCCACGGCAGGTTTCGCCGCCCAAGCCTGGCAAGCCAGCGAACGCGCCCGCGCCCGCAGCCTGATAGAAGAGTTGGCCGAAGCGCGCGCCGACATCCGCCAGGGCGCAGACCCGGCCTTGCTCGCGCGCGAACGCGAATTGCAGCAATTGCTCAACACCAAAGCCCAGCGCCAATTGCAACTGCAAGAGCAACGCAGCGCCGAAACTTCCGTCAAAGGCTTGCAGCAGGATTTGAGCACGCTCGAAGACGAGTACCGCCAATTGCAATTCAAGCTGCGCCAAAGCAGCCCGCGTTACGCGGCGTTGACGCAACCGCAACCGATTGGGCTGGTGGAACTGCAACAGCAACTCGACCCGGACACGCTGTTGCTCGAATACGCGCTGGGCGCGGAGCGCAGCTATTTGTGGGCCGTGACGAAAACCGGGCTGACCGCTTATGAACTGCCGCCGCAAGCGCAAATTGCCGGCGCCGTGCAAACGCTCAACCGCTTGCTGACCGCGCGCAGCGTGCGCGTCGTCGGTAAAACGCCGCCACAGCAACGCACACGGCTCGCGCAGTCCGACACGCAAGTGAACGCCGCCGCCCAAGCCCTGAGCCGCCTGATCCTGACGCCCGTGGCCGCGCAACTCAAACAACAGCCGCTCGTGATCGTCGCCGATGGCGCGTTGCAATACGTGCCCTTTGCGATGTTGCCGGAACCGGGCGGAGAGGGAGAGGGAGAGGGGGGGAACGGGAGAGCGGGAGAGCAATCCCAAATCTCGAATCTCAAATCTCCAATTCCTTTAATTGTGAATCACGAAATCGTCACGCTGCCCTCGGCTTCGACATTGGCGGAATTGCGCAAGGAGTCAGCAGGCCGTGCCCCTGCGCCAAAGATGTTAGCTGTGCTGGCCGATCCGGTCTTCAGCCGCGCCGATGCGCAGAACCGCCTGAGCACCGGCAAAGCCACGCCTGCCAAACCGGCTGCACGCGCGCGCAGTTTGCAACACGAGGAAGCGAAACCTTCAGTGGCTATTGGCCGCTTTCAAGCGCCACGCCTGCCATTCACGCGACAGGAAGCCGAACGCATTTACGCGCTCGCGCCCGCCGACCAAAGCCTGAAAGCGCTGGACTATCAGGCCAGCCGCGCGACGGCGACCAGCGCGGAGTTGAGTCAATACCGCTATTTGCACTTCGCCACGCACGGCATGGTGGATAGCGAGCGTCCCGGCATGTCGGCCCTCGTGCTTTCGCTCGTGAATGAACAGGGCCAGCCGCAGGACGGCTTTTTGCGCGCGCACGAAATTTACAACTTGAACCTGCCCGCCGAACTGGTCGTACTCAGCGCCTGTCAAACGGCCTTGGGCAAAGATTACAAAGGTGAAGGGCTGGTCGGGTTGACGCGCGGTTTCATGTACGCAGGCGCGGCCCGCGTGGTCGTCAGTTTGTGGAACGTGAATGACAAAGCGACAGCAGAACTGATGGCGCGCTTTTACGAACGCATGCTCAAAGACGGCCAGCGCCCGGCGGCGGCGCTGCGCACGGCGCAAGTCGAGATGTGGCGGCTGAAACAGTGGCAAGCGCCATATTATTGGGCGGCGTTTGTGTTGCAGGGCGAGTGGAAGTAGGCAGGCGCAAAATTTTCTTTTTGACGTGAGGGAATCCACGCCGCAATTCCGTTTGTATAAGCAGGAGGCAAACTTTATGACCAGGCGCTTATCATTGCTCGTTACCATCGTCTGTCTTTTTAGCTTAACTCAAGCCCAAGACACGCGCGGCATCCTACCCGAAGAGTTCGTCAAGGCCCGCAAAGCCAAAGCTAAAACGGCGAACACTGCGGCCAAACGCAATCTCTATCGCAAGGCGAGCGCGAGTGAGCAAGCCGCAAACGCGGGCAACTTCGCGCAATTGGGCCTGACGATCTGGCGTTTGCGTCCGGCCAGGACGACCGACAGCGGCGCGCGCATCATCGTGCATCACGACGCCGAGACCATCGAATGGACGCCCGAACGCATCGCCGCCAATACGCCGTTGAGCCTGGGCGAACGCTTGCGCTTCAGCTTTGAAGCGCCGCGCGCCGGGTATCTTTACGTGATTGACCGTGAGCAATACGCCAATGGCAGCACGGGCGAGCCGACGCTGATCTTTCCCACCACACGCACGCGCGGCGGCGACAATCGCGTCGAACCCGGCAAGCTCATCGAAATCCCCGGCCAGGATGACCGCCCAAATTACTTCACCCTGCGCCAAAGCCGCGCCGATCAAGCGGGCGAATTGCTG
Organism: Acidobacteriota bacterium; assembly: GCA_031418175.1. GTDB lineage: Bacteria > Acidobacteriota > Blastocatellia > RBC074 > RBC074 > JACPYM01. The sequence continues at coordinate 4,483 of JANOWX010000905.1, forward strand.
ACTGTCATCGTCTCCGCTCAGCCCTTGCCCGGGCTGGAAATCGGCGCCCAAGCCCTGCAACTTTCAGCGAACCAGGTGCGGCAGTGGGAGCAGCAATGGGGCGCGCAGACCGAGACGTTTGAAATGGCGGGTGGCGCGGGCAAAACGTGGACCAAGGCCGAGCAGGAAGCCGGGGCCGGCGGCACGCGCCAGTTGACGCAGGAAGAGCCGGGGCCGCAAACGATTTATCGAGTGGCGGTGAAAGCGGATGCGCCGTTGCTGGTTAAAGTTGGGTTGCGCTATGGCAAAGGAAACAGCGCGCCGCGCAAGGCCAGACGTTGAGTGCGATTCAAATTGCGCGTGAGATTGCGGCTGGGCAAACGCCTACTTACCAGATGAGCCGCAAAGTCGGCCAGGGCATCCGCCTTTTTGTTGAGCAGGGCGGGAATCGGTTGAATCAACTGCTGGCGGCAACAAAAAGGCACTGTCCAAGGCGAGCTTCAGCGGACTGCAAAAGTCGCTAACAGTTGGCAGGCAAGGGAATCACGGCAAAGGAATAATAATGCCAGTCAATTGAATGGATTCCTTTGCCTGGATTCCTTTGCAAGATGCGTGAACGGTTATCCGGTACGTGGAACTTGCCCTGTCCAACACGGTTTTGCATTCTGCCGAGCCTTCCTTTACTTTTTCGCACACAGAAATCATAACTTTTACATTGCGGTAGCCGTCAGCGGCGAACGAAAAGCTGCGTCGAGCCGCGGCACTCCAAAAATTGAGGGATAGATGTCATCACGAGATTTGCAGATCATTCGCGGCGCTTGTCCGCACGATTGCCCGGACACCTGCGCGCTGGAAATCACCGTCGAGAACGGCCGCGCGATCAAGGTTGCAGGCGCCGCCGATCATCCGACGACCAACGGCTTTCTTTGCACCAAGGTCAATCGCTATCTCGAACGCACCTACAGCCCGCAACGCGTGCTCTATCCGATGAAGCGTGTCGGCGCAAAAGGGAAGGGCCTGTTTGCGCGCATCTCGTGGGATGAGGCGCTCGACACGATTGCCGCCAAGTTCAAAGAAATCGCCGCTGATGATCCGCAAGCGATATTGCCCTACAGCTACGCCGGGACGATGGGCTTGATCCAAGGCGAGAGCCTGGATCGGCGCTTCTTTCATCAACTGGGGGCGTCGCTGCTGGATCGCACAATCTGCGCCAGCGCCGGTTCGGCGGGCTATTCGGCGACGCTGGGCTTGCGGCTGGGCACCGACCCGGAACGCTTTGACGAAGCCAAACTGATTTTGATCTGGGGCAGCAATCCGATCACCTCGAACGTTCATCTCTGGCCGAAGATCGTCGAAGCCAAACGGCGCGGCGCGCGCGTGATTGCGATTGATCCGTATCGCAGCTTGACCGCCGAGAAATGCGATGAGCATCTGGCCTTACTGCCCGGCACCGATGGCGCGTTGGCGCTGGCAATGATGCACGTGTTGATAAAAGAAGACCTGCTCGATCACGATTACATTCAGCAATACACGCACGGCTTTGAACTGCTGCGCGAGCGTGCGTTGGAATGGACGCCCGCGCGTGCCGCTGAAATCACCGGCTTGCGCGAAGACCAGATCGTCAAGTTGGCGCGCGCATACGGCACAGTGAAACCGGCGGTCATACGCTTGAATTACGGCATGCAACGTCATGCGGGCGGCGGGATGGCCGTGCGCACGGTGACCTGTTTGCCCGCGCTCGTCGGCGCCTGGCGCGATGCGGCGGGCGGCGTGTTGCTTTCGACTTCGAGCACGTTTGTGATGAATACGAACGCGCTGCAACGGCCCGATTTGATTTGGAACCAGCCGCGCACGATCAATATGTCGGCGCTGGGCGACGCGCTGCTCGGTCATCTTCGTGTGCAGCAAGTGGGCGTGCAAAAGGCCAATGTCAATGGCGCGCCGGTTGAGACGCTGGAACCGCTGGCTCCACCGGTCAAAGCGATTTACGTATACAACTCCAACCCCGTCGCCATCGCGCCCGATTCGCGCAAAGTGATCGCGGGTTTCCAACGCGATGACCTCTTCTGCGTCGTTCACGAAATCTTTCAGACCGACACCGCCGATTACGCCGACATCCTGCTGCCCGCGACCACGCAGTTGGAACAGTTCGACCTGCATCGCGCCTACGGTCACATGTACGTGCTGGTCAACAACCCCGCCATCGCGCCGCTGGGCGAAGCCAAACCCAACAGCGAAGTTTTCCGGCTGCTGGCTGAACGCCTGGGTTTTGACGCTCCCTGCTTCCGCGACTCGGATGAAGAGCTGGCGCGGCAGGCGTTGCAAAGCGGCGATTTACCTGGCGGGGAACGCATGCAAGGCATCACGCTGGACGAATTGAAAGCCAAAGGCTGGCAACGGCTGAACGTGCCCGAACGTTACGCGCCCTTTGCCGAAGGCGGTTTCCCCACGCCGTCGGGTAAGTGCGAATTCTTCAGCGAGACGTTGGCGCAGCAGGGGCACGATCCATTGCCGGTCTACATCGCGCCGCGCGAGTCGGTGCTGGATGCGCCCGCGCTGGCGCGGCAATATCCGCTCGCGGTGATTTCGCCGCCCGCGCACAATTTTTTGAATTCCAGCTTTGCCAACCTGCCGTCGTTTTTGAAAGCTGAGAAGGAACCGTATTTGGACATTCATCCAACCGACGCCGCCGCGCGTGGCATTGGCGCGGGCGACCGCGTGCGCATCTTCAACGACCGGGGCGCGTTCACTGCCAAGGCGCGCGTGACCGACAAGGCGCGGCCCGGCGTGGTCGTGGCGCTGTCTGTGTGGTGGAAGAAGCTGACTGTTGACGGCACGAATGCGAATGATGTGACGGGGCAGGGGTTGACGGATTTGGGGGCGGGGGCGACGTTTTATGATGCATTGGTAGAAGTCTCAAAGGCATAGGTGCCGGCGCGACTTGATATACGAAATAAGGCTGCGCATGGTCATTATGCTGAGTACACCAAAGAACAAGTCGCCTTGCTGATCCAAAGCATTCGTGATTTCATCACGCGGAACCCTGCTTGAAGCGCAAGTTCTTCAACGGATGGCATTGGAGGAAATAGCTATGCAGATACATGCTGTAGTTGAATGCGGCCTGATACGCCCGCTTGAGCCCATCGGATTGGCGGATGGCGAATTGATTGAAGTGATCGTGTTGCACGAAGCCGCGAAAAACGGCACAGGCGCCACGCCCGCCCAAATACTCGCCCGCATCGCCGCGCTTCCGCTCGAAGGCGCGCCGGACAATTTCTCCGGCCAAGATCACGACCGCATTCTTTATCCAACCAATGAATAGACTCGTTTTGGTTGATACCGGGGCCTGGTATGCGTTGACGGTGTCAGCCGACCCAAATCATCAGCGGGCATCGGAGTGGTTGGCTAAAGCCGCTGCGCCGCTATTGACGACGGATTACATCGTGGATGAGACGCTCACGTTGCTGCGCGCGCGTGGGGAGCGGTGTAAGGCGCTTGAACTGGGCGAGGAGTTTTTTGCCGGCAAGCTCGCCGAAGTCTACCGGCTCACGGATGATGATTTACGGGCGGCTTGGCATATCTTCCGCGACTACAATGACAAGGATTGGAGCTTCACCGATTGCACGAGTTGGGTAGTGATACAAACGCTCGGCCTGACTACTGCATTTGCCTTTGACCGGCATTTCAAGCAGTTCGGCAATGTCATTGGGAACACTTCCACGATCCCCCAATGGTTGCCGTCCGGCAGCCGCAAAATCACAAAGGAAACCGCTTCGTGTATCTCTCCACTCATTTACGCAAAGAATTCAGCAGCGACATGCAAGTGCGCGCCAGCCGCTTGCAGTGGCGCGTGCAACTCACGCAAGCGACGCCCGCCTACGTGCGCGCGACGGTGATGGATAACAAGGTCTACGTGGTGCGGCTGGCGCGCGACGACCAGCAAATTTATGCCGAATGTAACTGTCGCGATTTTCCGAAGCTGGGGAAATGCCGCCACATCCTGGCGGCGTTGTTGCGGGCGGAGCAGGCGCGCATGTTGCGCGACGAGTTCACCGATGACAACGAGGCCGTGGAATTGATTGCCTGGCACAGCGGCACGCCGGAACGTCCGCGCCCGCTGGACGAAACGGTTGTGCAGGAATTGGCCGCGCGCCCGAAACCGCAACTCTGGCGCAAGCAACTCAAACAACTGGGTGGCGGCGTGCAACCGCCCGCCTACGCCAGCGCGCAACGGCAAGCGGTCTGGCCGGCGACGCGGCAGTTGCTTTACGTGATTGACATCGCCGCGTCGTGGCAGGGGCGCGGCGTTTATCTGGAAATTTTCTACCGCGATGTGAAGAAGAACGGCGAGTGGTCGAAGGTAAAATTCTCCAGCTTTCAACGCGCGATCCTCGCGCACCTCAGCGACGAGGCCGACCGCTATGCGCTGACCATGCTGCTGGGCGCGCCGGTGGAGTATGGCTACAACAGCCATGGCTACTATGCGCAAGAGAATGTCGCGCAACCGCGTTACCGGCTGACCGAAACGCAGCCGGAATTGTTGCTGCCGCTGTTGTGCCGCACTGGGCGCTGTTATTTGCGCGAACGCGCGCCTGCGCACGCCAACCAGAACGACATTGACGAATGGCAGCCGGTGGCCTGGGACGACGGGCCGCCCTGGCAATTCCGCGTGGCGGTCGAACCGGCGGCGGCCAGCAAAGTGGATGGCGGCTATGCCGTGCGCGGCGTGTTGTTGCGTGAGGGCGCGCGGCTGGATGTGACCGCGCCGCAGTTGCTGACCGACGCGGGTATTCTTTTTACTGACACGCAGGCGGCGCGTTATGACGACGGCGGCGCGTTCGCGTGGGTGACGTTGCTGCGCAAACACCGCGAGTTGCACGTGCCGCGCGAGGTGCGCGACGAGTTCCTGACGACGCTGTTGCAAAAGCCGGAACTGCCGCCGCTGGAATTGCCGGAGGAGTTGCAGTTCGAGACCTTGCAGCAAACGCCCGTGCCCCACCTGAAGATCAAGCCGCCCGATAAAAGCTCGTGGAGCTATAAAGAGCACGAGCGGCTGCGTGGCGAACTCAGCTTTGGCTACGGCGCCGAAGTGCTCGCGCGTGCCGCCGCCGCGCGCGGCATTTATCACCACGAATCGCGCACCTTCCTGTTGCGCGACTTGGAGGCGGAGCAGGCGGCGGCAGCGCGTTTGGCGGGGCTGGGCTGGCAACTCATGCCGGTGGACTATAACCACCGCGAACCGCGCTGGTTGTTGCAGCAAGCCAAACTGCCGCGCGTCGTGCGCGAATTGCTGGCCGAGCATTGGCACATCGAGGCCGAGGGCAAAGTGTACCGGCGGCCCGGCGCGCTCAACATTCAGGTCAGTTCGGGCATTGACTGGTTCGACCTGCACGGCACGGTGGATTTCGACGGCGTGACGGCTTCGCTGTCCGCGCTGCTGGCGGCGTTGAAACGCGGCGAGAGCGTGGTCGCGCTGGGCGACGGCACCTTCGGCCTGTTGCCCGAAGAGTGGCTGCAAAAATACGGCTTGCTCGCCGGTTTGGGCGAGACCGAAGGCGAGGCGCTGCGCTTCAAGAAAACGCAGGTCGGCGTGCTGGATGCTTTGCTGGCCGCGCAACCCGAAGCCTCGTTTGACGAGGCCTTCGCGCACGCGCGTGAGGAACTGAAACGCTTCAACGGCATCGAAGCCGCCGCGCAGCCGGAAGGCTTTGCCGGCGAATTGCGCGGCTATCAGAAAGAAGGCTTGGGCTGGCTGGGCTTTTTGCAACGCTTCGGTTTCGGCGGGTGTCTGGCCGACGATATGGGCGTGGGCAAAACGCCGCAGGTGTTGGCGCTGCTGGAAACGCGCCGCGTCTTGCGGCAGGCGCAACTTGCCAACGGCGCGACGAACAACGCCACGCCCGCCAAAACAGGCGGCAGGAAGAAGAAAGAAGCGCCGCCCCCATCCAATGGCTGCCCGCCTTCGCTGGTCGTGGTGCCCAAATCGCTCGTCTTCAACTGGCAACAGGAAGCGGCGCGCTTCACCCCGCAGTTGCGCGTGCTTGATCACACCGGCCAGTTTCGCCAGAAAGGGCAGACCGAACACTTCGACGATTACGACGTGGTGTTGACGACTTACGGCACGCTGCGCAACGACGTGGTGGATTTCAAGGACACGCAATTCGATTACGTCGTGCTCGACGAAGCGCAGGCGATCAAGAACGCCGACAGCGTTTCGGCCAAAGCCGTGCGCCTCTTGCAAGGCCGCCACCGCGTTGCCATGAGCGGCACGCCCATCGAAAACCACTTGGGCGAATTGTGGAGCCTGTTTGAAGTCCTGAACCCCGGCATGCTGGGCGCGGCTTCGGTCTTCAAACTGACCGGCGCGGGCGCGCGCAACCCTGATGAAGAGACGCGCCGCTTGCTGGCCCAAGCGCTGCGGCCCTTCATCCTGCGCCGCACCAAAGAACAAGTGGCCAAGGAACTGCCAGCCAAGCTGGAGCAGACGCTTTACTGCGAACTGGAACCGGCGCAGCGCAAGCTTTACAACGAACTGCGCGACCATTACCGGACGAACCTGCTCGAACGCATCGCGCGCGACGGCCTCGCCAAAGCCAAGATTCAAGTGCTGGAAGCCTTGCTGCGCTTGCGCCAGGCCGCGATTCACCCCGGCCTGATTGACGCCAAGCGCTGCACTGATGACAGCGCCAAACTCGA
>JANOWX010000906.1:0-3961 GCA_031418175.1 Acidobacteriota bacterium
CTCTTCATTGTTGTGCCGCGCGTCGCCGCGCAAACCGACAGCGCCACCTTGCGCGGCACGCTGGTAGACGCCAGCGAAGCCGCGCTGCCCAACGTGAAAGTGCTGGTCACGAATCCCGCCACCGCGCTCAAACGCGAAACCGTCACCGACGGCGCGGGCAATTTCACCGTCCCGCTGCTGCCGCCCGGCACCTACAAAGTCACCGCCGAACGCGATGGGTTCGCACGGCTTGAAGTCAACGACGTAGTCTTGAATGTGAGCGATCAACGATTGCTGCGCTTGCGGATGCAAGTCGGCAACATCGCCGTCAGCGTCGAAACCAGAGCCGACCGCGCAGGCGTCGAAACTTCCGCCGCCGTCGCCACCGTCGTGGATAAACAATTCGTCGAACGGTTGCCGCTCAACGGGCGCAGCGTGCAATCGTTGATTTTGCTCACGCCCGGCGTTGTCGTGGGCGCGGGTGATGGGCAATTGAGCTTCAACGGCGGGCGCACCAACGCCAACTACTTCACGGTGGATGGCGTGTCGGCCAATATCGGCGCGGGTACGCGCGGGCCGACGATCATCCTGGGGCCGCAGGGCGCGACCGGCAATCAGGATCAACGCGCCGCCGGTTCGATTCCCGGCTTCAATTCGTTTGGCGGCACGAACAGTTTGATTTCAGTGGATGCCTTGCAGGAATTCAAAGTGCAAAGCTCAACGTATGGGGCTGAGTTCGGACGCCAAAGCGGCGGGCAAATTCAGATGACTTCCAAGTCGGGCACGAATGAATATCACGGGACGCTTTTTGATTACTTCCGCAACGATGCGCTGGATGCGTCGGATTTCTTCGACAAGGCGCGCAATCTGAAAAAACCGCCGCTACGACAAAACGATTTCGGCGGCGTGTTGGGTGGCCCGGTGCGCTTGCCGAAATCGGTGTTTGGGCCGCTGGGTTACGATGGCCACAATCGCACATTTTTCTTTTTCTCTTACGAAGGCTTGCGCTTGGTGCAGCCGCAAAACGTGAATGATTCAAAGGTTCCCTCGCTCTTCCTGCGCAATGACACACGCATCAAACCCGAAGTGCGAGCATTGTTGAATGCGATGCCTTTGCCGAATGCACCTGACGACAGGAACGCGCAAGGGCAGTTGATCGGCACGGCTTCGTTTTTCAGAAGCTTATCAAACCGCCGTAACCTTGATGCGACCAGCCTTCGCTTAGATCAAACAGTGCGCAACGGCTTGACTGTTTTCGGGCGCTACAACGATGCGCCGTCGGGCGGCACCACACCGGGCTTGGGACTCGACACACTGTTTTCATCCAACATTCGCACACTGACCACTGGCGCGCAGATGATCTTTTCTTCGCGGCTGAGCAACGAGTTGCGTTACAACTACAGTTTTACCGAAGCGATAGACGAAAACATCGGTGTTGCACGCGATGGCTCGCAACCGGTGGACTATCGCGGACTGTTACCTGCCAATGCGCCGGAATTGGCGACGGTCACGTTCACGTATCTCAACAACCTTTTTCAAGTTTTGGGGCCTGCCACGCGCAATTTGCAACGACAGCAAAATTTGGTGGACAACCTGACGTGGGCATTGGGAGTGCATACCTTGAAGTTTGGGTTTGATTACCGGTTGATGACGCCGCAATACGCGCCGCGTGCTTATGCTTTGTCGTTTGTCTTCAGCAGCCTGACAGACATTAACAACGCGGTCGCCAATAACGTCACCGTCACGGCCAACGACGCGGTGGCGATGCACGTGCCGAACTATTCAGCCTATGCGCAGGATTCGTGGCGCATCAATCAACGGCTTTCGGTGGATTTCGGCGTGCGTTGGGAGGTGAACCCACCTCCCCGCGCGTTGGATGGTTTGACGCTGCTCACGTTGACGGGCGTGAAGAATGTGGCGTCATTACCCACGGCAAAACTCGCGCCCAGCGGCACGCCGCTTTATCCCACGCGTTACAACGGTTTCGGCCCGCGTTTCGGTGCAGCGTATTTGCTCCGGCAAAAGACGGGTTGGGAAACAACGTTGCGCGGCGGTTATGGTTTATATCTTGATCTCGGCGTGGGCACGGCGGGCGTAGCAGCGACGCAATATCCTTTCTCGCGGCAACGCGCGTTGACGACGGCGAATTCGACAGCAGCGGCGCGCGCGTTTCCCTTCAATGCCGATGCGCTGGCCTTCCCGCCTGCGGCGGTGTTGACGCCGCCGATTCCGGCGAATGCCAACTTCACGGTGTTTGCGGATGACTATGTCTTGCCGCGTTCGCATCAATGGACGCTGTCTGTGGCGCAAGGGCTGGGTGCAAGCAACGCCTTGACGCTTTCGTATGTTGGCAACGCGGGACGCCGTTTGTTGCGGCGCTATTTCCAAACGACTTCGACTACGGCAGCCAATGCCAACGCGCTGATCCCGTTCAATCCAGACTTGCCCGGCGCGCGCATCAGCTACACCAGCAACGCCAACGATCTGTCAGACACTTCTGATTACCACGCCTTGCAAGTGCAATTTACGCGGCGGCTGTCGCGCGGTTTGCAAGTGCTGGCCAATCACACGTGGTCGCACGCGATTGACACCGGCTCGGATGATTTCAGTTCAAGTTACTTTTTCACGTCGGCTAATCCGCTCAATGAACGCGGCTCGTCGGAATTTGACCGGCGGCATATATTCAACACTGCCATCAGCTATGACTTGCCGAAACCGGGCAATTCGGTAGCGCGCGCGTTGGTTTTCGGATGGTCAACGGATGTGATTTTCAAAACGCAAAGCGCCGCGCCGCTCAACGTCACGTTCGGGCGGAATATGGCTCCGATTGTCACACAGACTTATCCCTTCCGGCCTGACCTCGTCGCCGGGCAGCCGCTCTGGATTGACGCGCCAAGCACGCCGGGCAATCGCCGTTTGAACCGCGAGGCCTTTCGCATTCCGCCGGAATTTATCGCGGACGCGCGTAACTTCCGGCAAGGCAACTTGCCACGCAATAGCCTGCGCGGTTTCGGCGTAACGCAATTGGACTTCGCGCTGGGACGGCAGTTTAGCTTGACTGAACGCATCAAACTGCAATTCAAAGGCGAGCTTTTCAATGTGCTGAATCACCCGAACTTCAATCAACCGTCCAGCAGCCTGGGAACGATTTCAGGCACGACATTCACGCCCAGCACGACCTTTGGCGCTTCGAATGCTTCATTGGCGCGCAGCTTCGGCGCAAGTTCCGGTTCGCTGAATTCGCTGTATCAAATCGGCGGGCCGCGCTCGGTGCAATTGGCACTCAAACTCAAGTTCTAACTAACGGGACTATCCGGCACACATTCCAAAAGGAAATTTCCATGCAATTATCGCAATTCAAAATCTCCATCAACACATTGCTTATCGTTACTTTGCTTGCTTGTAACGCGGTTATGGCCCAAACCAAACCCGCAGCCGTTGCGCTAGCCCAAGCCGCACAACCGGCTAAAGTTGGAATTCGCATAGCGGATTCTGAACGGCACGTGAAGCCTTCGACCAACGCGGCAGCCCAGGCGAAATTTGAAGCTGGGCAAAAGGCGCTGATGGCTTTGCAATATGCCGCCGCTGCCGCCGATTTTCGCGCCGCCATCGAACTTGCGCCGGATTTCATCGGCGCACATCAAAACTTCATCACCGCGTCCATTTACTGGAAATTCAGTCAGACCGAGCAAAAAGTGTTGTTGCCGCGGCATTACGACAAAGGTTCAGCACTGACGCGCAAAAACATGCCGGTTCCGGTCGGCGGCGGCCCGGCCACCGACGAGTTGCTGCCGGTTTACGAGGCGTGGGCGCACAAGTGGAAGTCAGAACCCGCCGTGCGCTGGGGCCTGGGCAAAGTGCTAATCGAACGCGACAACGCGCGCGCCACACAACTTTTCAAACAGGCGTTGGAACTCAATCCGAACTACGCTATTGCCTGGCGCAGCTTGGCAACGATTGATTGGCTAAACAAAAATCAGGC
>JANOWX010000907.1:0-4164 GCA_031418175.1 Acidobacteriota bacterium
AACACTTCAAACAGCACGACGCCCGCCGCCACACTCACGTTCAACGAATTCAACTGTCCGCGCATTTGAATCGAAACGACCGCATCGCAATGTTCGCGCACCAGGCGGCGGATGCCTTTGCCTTCGCCGCCCAGCACCAGCGCCAGCGGCGGCGTGAAATCGAAGTCCCAGTGTTGCGTGGGGGCGTTGCCTTCGACGCCGACGACCCAGATGCCGCGCGCTTTCAGGTCTTCGATCAGGCGCGACAGGTTGGTGACGCGGGCGACGCGCACGTATTCGACCGCGCCCGCCGAAGTCTTGGCGACCGTTTCGTTCAAACCGGCGGCGCGATGTTCGGGGATGAAGATGCCGTCCACACCCGCGCCCTCGCAAGCGCGCAAGATCGCGCCCAGGTTGTGCGGGTCTTCGATGCCGTCCAGCACCACCAGCAGCGCGGGTTTGCCGTCAGTCAGTGAATCGAGAATCGTTTCGGCTTCGACATAACCGCTGTGCCGCGTGGCGGCTGCGGTGAAGGCGACTACGCCTTGATGATTGGCCTGGCGCGTCAATTCGTCGAGCAGGCGGCGGTCGCGTTTCTCGACGCGGATGCCGGAACGCTTGGCCAGTTCGAGCAGTTCGCTCAAGCGCGCGGGCTGGGCACCGTCAAGAATCAGGATTTTGTTGATCGAACGGCGGCGCGCGCGTAAGGCTTCGAGCACGGGCAGCAGGCCGTATATTTGATTGTTCGCCATGGCGCGTGAGTATGCGGATGCAGTCAGGTTGATGCAAGCAGCAGCCTGGGTTCGCAGCGCTTCCAGCGTGCGGTTTCGGCGGCGGACGAATTGAGGCCGGAGGGCTCTCTTTCAGCATCAATCGGTCTGCTGCCAAGCCCGCACGCTGGAAGCGCTGCGTACCCAGGGCTGGGAACTTCTTTGGCATAGCGGCGTCTAAGCGCGCGTGGTTGTTGCTGGCCACCTCACTTCCCAAAACAATTCAATATCCGCTGAACGGATCGGAGGAAACGTTTATGGCTACGTGTCTTTGCTCGCTGTTCCTGCTGCTGCAAACGCCCGGCAAATCTGTGCTCAGTCTCAACCCAAAGGACATGATTGAAAGCATGAGTTGGCTCGGCTTTGGGGTCGTCATCGTATTGTTGTTGATGTCCATCTATTCGATTGCGTTGATGCTGGAACGCTATCTGACATACAAGGCGGCGGCGCGGCAGTCGCGCGAGTTTGCGCCGAAAGTGGCGGAACTGTTGCGCGGCGCGCAATTGAATAACGCCTTGACGCTCTCGCAAACCTACCGCCGCAGCCATCTGGCCGTGGTGGTCAATTCGGGTTTGCAGGAACTGGCCGCCAGCACCTCAGCCCTCGTTAAACCGGAGCGGCAAATGCGCAAGGCCAAACGCGCCGTCAAACGCGCGGCGGCCATGAAAAGCGCCGAGTTGCAACGCGGCCTGTCGGCGTTGGCGACGGTCGGTTCGACGGCCCCATTCGTAGGCCTGTTAGGCACGGTGATCGGCATCATTCACGCGTTTGAAAAAATGGGGCAGCAAGAGTCATCCGGCTTCAGCGCCATCGCGGGCGGCATTTCAGAAGCGCTGGTGACGACGGCCTTCGGCTTGGTCGTGGCGATACCGGCGGTCTGGATGTTCAACTACTTCAGCAGCCGCGTGCGCGGGTTTGAGGTCGAGATGAATAACTCGGCCGGCGAGTTGATTGATTACTTCCTGCAACAACGCGAAGGCAGCTAGCGCATTGCTTGCGTTCGGCCAGACTGCGTGGAATCATCGCGCCCGCGCCTGGGTGCGCAGTGCTTCCAGCCTGCGGTCTCGGCGGCAGACCACTTCCTGCCGGCCACCTCCTGCCGGCCTCCTCCTGCCGGCCACCTCCTGCCGGAAGGATTACGCCTACTGCCGAGACCGCAGGCTGGAAGCACTGCGCACCCAGGCTCCCTAAGGAGAGCCGCGATGAAAGAAACCCTGTTTGCCCCGCTGTGTTGTGTGTTGTCATTGGTATCGCTGTGGCTGTTGGCTTGCGCCGCGCCCGGCCAGGTCGGCGTCAAAACGCCGCAACAACGCGGCAGCGATTATCCGCCGGCATTGGAAGCGACCGCCGCGCAACAGCAAGAGGCCGAGACGGCCTGGCGCGCCTTGCTCACCGAATTCCAATTGCCCGAAACCAAATTCGATGCCGAGCAGGTGTTGAATACGCCGCGCGCGTTGCCGCTGGCGCTGGCGGGGCGCATCAAACTCAGCACCACCGACGGCCCGCTTACCGAGTTACAAGCAAAAGAAGCCTTGCGCCGTTTCATTGAACGCAATGCCGTGCTGCTCAGCGGCGGGCGGCGCGAGTCGGCGGCTTCAGTGAAAGACTTGTCGCTCATCACCTTCAGCAACGAAGGTTCAATGTATCGTGCCGTCTACCAACAGCGCAGCTTTCCCTATCCGCTGGTCAACGGCTTCGGCGAATTGCTGCTGGTCATCAGCAAGACGGGCACGCTGTTGCAATGGAACAGCCGCCTGTTGCCAAAGCTGGAATTGCCCGCGCGCACTTTGATTGCCGCGAAAGAGTTGCCGGACAGATTCGCCGGGCGCACGTTCAGTTACAGCGGCATCGCCGGCCAACCGCTGAGTTACAAAGTCGGCCAAGCCGCCGAAGCCAAGGTCAAGGATTTGGTCGTGTATCCGAAACTGACGGGCAATCGCCTGACGCTGCACATCGCCTATCCGGTCGAAGTCGGCGCGAGCATGACGTGGACGGTGTATGTGGATGCGGTGACGGGCGAAGAATTGGACGTGCGGCAGAATTTTGCCACTTGATGGTTAAGCCGATGAATCCGGGTGTTGCCGGAACATTTCCTCATTCTTCCTTCCGCATTCTGAATTCTCTAGCAGAGGGCAAACTCCGTCAGACTGTCTCTCTGCCTAAGAATTGAGCATGCGGAAGGGAGAATGAAGCAGGCCAGTGATTGGCCAACAGTTGAAGAGGTGAATGGGCGAAAGGGCAGGCATTCACCAGCACCTGGCATCCCCTACAGGCCCGCGCCCGCCCTTTCACCCATGCCCCCTTCAACGATTGCTCTCGCGAAGTAGGACAGACTTTAGTCTGTCCGTTGCAAGACTTCCCGTTGCAGTAGGACAGACTAAAGTCCGTCCTACCCGTGCGCGGTCACTGTTTGACGAGCACGAAATTGTCGACGATGAAATTGCTGCGGATGTAGCGATTCTGATTGCCCACTGCAAAGATGGTGAGCGGGCGGCCGCCGTCGTTCACCGTGAAGTTGAGCACCAGATGCGCGCGTTGCCCAGAGGGCGATGCCACACTCGCGCCCGGCCCGCCATTGTTGAAATTCACTCCGAGCGTAGCCACAGTGCCGATGCTGGGCAAGACATCGCAACTCAAGGTGTAATTGCCGGGCGGCAAGCTGATGTCTTGCGCGCACGAATCCACCAAACGGCGGCCATTCGCCTGGAACTTCAACGCAAACTGGCCATCGCTGATGTATTGCGGATCGGTGATCATCAACGCGCCGCCGCCTTCGATCGCGTAGGTGAAAATGCGCCAGCCAAAGGTATCGCCTGTTTCAAAGCTCGGATTGACGATCACGTTGAGCGGCGTGCCTGAACCGGGCGTCGGCGTCGGCACAGGCGTGGCCGTTGGCGTCGGTTGCGGCGTCGGCGTCGCGGTTGGTTGCGGTGTCGGTTGCGGCGTCGGCGTGGCTGTTGGTTGCGGAGTCGGCGTCACGCTCGGACGTGGCGTCGGCGAAACGGAGGGGCGCGGTGTGGGCGCGACAAAGCCGCCAATGCGCCGGATGGTGTGGGTGAAGTAGTCGCTGACAAAAATCTCGCCGCGCGACTTGACCGCCACGCCCCCCGGCCGGACGAAGGAGGCTTGCAGGGCTGGGCCATCCACGTTGTCTTCGACGCCGTTGCCCGCGATGGTGGTGACGAAGTTGCGCTGCACATCCAGTTTGCGCACCGTCGCGTTGTGCCAATCGCCGATGATGAAATTGCCTTCGCGGTCGCGCGTGATGCCGGTGGCCAGGAAGAACCCGGCTTGCAACGCCGGGCCATCACCTGCGCCGCCGCCCGCGATGGTCGTGACGTTGCCATCGGCAACCGTGACGCGGCGGAGGCGGCTGTTAAAGAAATCGGCAATGACCAGATCGCCATTCGCGTCG
>JANOWX010000908.1:0-9809 GCA_031418175.1 Acidobacteriota bacterium
ACCTCTGACACCGAAGTCGTCTTGCATCGCGTCGCGCGTTCACGCCGTCGCGACCTGACCGAAGCCATCGTCGAGGCGTTGATGTTCGATGACGGCGCTTATTCGATGCTGTTTGCCACGCCCGACAGCCTGATCGCCATCCGCGATGCGCGCGGCTTTCGGCCTTTGTGCATGGGCGAATTGGAGGGCGCGACGGTGTTTGCGTCGGAAACCTGCGCCTTCGATTTGATCGGCGCGAAGTATCTGCGCGATGTTGCGCCGGGCGAAATGATCGTGGTGGACGCGGACGGCCCGCGCTCCTCGCATCCCTTCCCGCAAAAGCCGCACACGCATTGCATCTTTGAACACGTCTATTTTGCGCGGCCCGATTCGCTGGTATACGGGCGCAGCGTCAACAAGAGCCGCCACCTGATGGGCAAGGCGTTGGCGCGCGAAAGCCCGGTCGAGGCCGACATCGTCGTGCCCGTGCCCGACTCCGGCGTCGCGGCGGCAATTGGTTTCGCCTCGCAATCGGGGCTGAAGTTCCGCTTCGGGCTGATGCGCAACCATTACGTCGGGCGCACCTTCATCGAACCGCAAGCGCAGATTCGCCACTTCGGCGTGAAGATCAAACTCAACCCCGTGCGCGACCTGATCGAAGGCAAGCGCGTCGTGTTGATTGACGATTCGATCGTGCGCGGCACGACTTCGCAAAAGATCGTCAAGATGGTGCGCGAGGCGGGCGCCAAAGAAGTGCACATGCGCATCAGTTGCCCGCCCACCGTCGCGCCCTGTTATTACGGCGTAGACACGCCGACCAGCGAAGAACTGATCGCCTCGCACCAATCCATCGAACAGATTCGTGAATACCTGGGCGCCGATTCGCTGGCCTATCTGAGCATGCAGGGCATGCTCGAAGCCTGCGGCGAACCGGGTGGCGACATCGAGAACACGCGCTTTTGCACCGCCTGTTACACCGGGCAATATCCCACGCTGCTGGGGCACAGCGTTGAAACTTCGCGGCAACGCGAAGTGATGACGGCGGTGCCGCTAGCATCCGATTAAATCAAAAGGCAAAAGGCAAAAATCAAAAGGTCGGCACTTTTCTTTTTTTTCCATTTTTGCCTTTTGATTTTTGTCTTTTGATTTCTCTTCTCCTATGGCTATCACCTACAAAGACGCGGGCGTCAACATTGACGCCGCCAACGCCGCCACCGAACGCATCAAGAAGCTGGCGCGCTCGACCTTCAACATCAACGTCATGTCCGAGATCGGCAGTTTCGGCGGGATGTTCAACGGCACGTTTGACGACACACGCGCGCCCGTGCTGGTCGCCAGTTGCGACGGCGTCGGCACCAAACTCAAGATCGCCTTTGAGACCGGCATCCACAACACCATCGGTTACGATTTGGTCTCGGCCTGCGTCGGCGACATTCTGGTGCAGGGCGCGCGGCCCATCTTCTTTTTGGATTACATCGCCACCGGCAAGCTCGATCCCAACACGGTCGCGCAAATCGTCGAAGGCATCGCCAGCGGCTGCCGCGAATGCGATTGCGCGCTGCTGGGCGGCGAAACGGCCGAGATGCCCGGCTTTTATGCCGACGGCGAATACGACCTGGCCGGTTTCATCGTCGGCGTGGTGGACAAACAGAAAGTCATCAACGGTTCGCGCATCACGGCGGGTGACGTCGTGCTGGGCATTCCTTCAGCGGGGTTGCATACCAACGGTTACAGCCTGGCGCGCAAGGTTTTCTTTGAAGCCGCCGGTTATAAGGTAGACACGCACGTCCCCGAACTCGGCTGTACCGTCGGCGAAGAGTTGTTGAAGCCGCACAAAAACTACCTACCGCTGCTCGCGCGCCTGATCGAGCACGAAGGCGTCATCAAAGGCATGGCCCACATCACCGGCGGCGGGCTGATTGAAAACGTCCCGCGCATTCTGCCGCGCAATGTGGACGTGCTGATCCGCGCGAACAGTTGGACGGTGCCGCCGGTGTTTGACTTGATTCAGAAACTGGGTAACGTGCCGCGCGAAGACATGCTGCGCACCTTCAACATGGGCATCGGCATGGTCGTCGTGACAAATAAAGGCTTCGCGCAATTCGTGCTGGATCAGTTGGCGAATGTGCGCGAGAAGGCGGTGGTGTTGGGCGAAGTGGTGGAGGGCGAGGGCAAGGTGCAGTTCGTCTAACGCCGCCCGGATTGACGCCGGTTTTGCGGCATTTGCCAGTTACTCGTATCGTGATCGGCAAGCGTTTAGAGTTCAAGCTTTAGCTTGTTCTTCGCACGCTACCCGCGCCGGACAAGCTAAAGCTTGAACTCTAAACACCTGCGCCGCTTGCCTCTCGATACTTGCCAGACGCTACAAAGCGAGGCCGCCGCGGCCACAAGCCGTACTGCTTACTCCATCAATCAAGAGGAACTGCTTATGTTTACACTGTGTATCCGTCGCACTTTCGTTTGGCTCTGCGCGTTTGCGCTGTTTTTGCCTACGCCCGCGCTCGCGCTCGCGCAGCAACCCAAAAAATTCGACCTCACCATGGACAGCATCATGCGCGGCCCCGACCTGGTCGGCTATGAACCCACGCGCGTGTACTGGTCGCCCGACAGCCAGCGCGTCTACTTCCGCTGGAAGCGTGCCGGCGAGCCGCGTTTGAAAGAGGCCGACCTGTACGTCGTCAACCGCGATGGCAGCGGCTTGCGCAAGCTCAGCGAAGACGAGGCCAAACTCGCGCCGCCTGCCAATGGCGAGGTTTCAAAAGACAAACGGCTGACCGTGTTTACCGAAGACGGCGACCTGTGGCTTTATGACAATGCCAAAAACGAAAAGCGCCGCTTGACCGAGACGCAGGAAGGCGAGAGCAATGTGCATTTCACGCGCGACCAGCGCAGCGTCTATTTCACACGCAACAATAATCTGTATGTGCTCGCGCTCGAGGGCGGCCCAGAAGCAAAGCTGCGGCAATTAACCGACATTCGCACGGGCGGCGGCGCGGCCCCGGCAGGCCCGCCATTGGCATTCGGTGGCGGACGGCGCGGGGCAGACAGTGCCGACGGTTCAGTACCGGGAGCGGTAGCGACCGGGTTGGCCTTGAGCGACGAGCCACAACAAGACCAAACCAAGCCACCTGAAAAGAAACAAACCAATCAGGACTACCTCAAAAAAGAAGAGCGCGAATTGCTGGAAGCCGTCCGC
Organism: Acidobacteriota bacterium; assembly: GCA_031418175.1. Classification (GTDB taxonomy): domain Bacteria; phylum Acidobacteriota; class Blastocatellia; order RBC074; family RBC074; genus JACPYM01. The sequence goes on from JANOWX010000908.1 coordinate 3,176, forward strand.
GAACGCGCGCTGAACCGCGAGGAGCAAGAGGCCAAGCGCAAGAAGCAGGAAAAGCGCAAACCGTTTGAACTGCCCGCCGGACAAGGCGTGACCAACCTGACGCTCACGCCCGATGGCGCAGCAGTCATCGCCGCGGTCTTTCAATCGGCAACGGGCACGAAAAACGCCATCGTGCCGAATTACGTCACCGAGTCGGCCTTTACCGAAGACATCCCCACGCGCAGCAAAGTCGGCGATGCGCAATCGCGCAACCGCATCGCCATCATCAACGTCGAATCGGGCGAAGTGAAATACGTTGACCACGGCCAGAAGGTGAAAGCTGACGATCCAAAAGCTTCAACCAATGCTGGCGACCGCGACGTGCAGTTGCAGAACCCGCAATTCAGCGAAGACGGCAAGAACGCCGCCTTGCTCGCGCGTTCCGCCGACAACAAAGACCGCTGGGTCTTGGCGCTCGATCAAGCGACCGGCAAAACCAAGGTACTCGATTACCTGCACGATGACGCCTGGATTGGTGGCCCCGGCGCGTTCACGCTCGGCTTCTTGCCGGATGGCAAGACGGTTTACTTCCAATCCGAAAAAGACGGCTGGGCGCATCTGTACAGCGTCGCGGTTGACGGCGGCGCGCCACAGCAACTGACTTCGGGCAAGTTTGAAGTTTCGGACGTGCGCCTGTCGGACAACAAAACCAAATTCTATTTCACGTCGAGCGAAGGCAGCTTGCACGAACGCCATTTCTATTCGATGCCTATCGGCGGCGGCGCGCGCACGCGGCTGACTTCACTGCCTGGCAACAACGCGGCGACGCTCGCGCCCGATGAAACGCAAGTCGCGCTGGTGCGTTCGTATAGCAACAAACCGCCGGAGCTTTATCTGGCGGCGGCAAACGCTTCCTCAATCGCTGGCACACCAAAACAGATCACGACTTCGCCGACCGAAGAGTGGCTGGGCGGCAACTGGATTGATCCGCCCATCGTCAACTTCGCCGCGCGCGACGGCGCGCAGGTTCCGGCGCGCATTTACAAACCCGCGAACTGGAAGGCTGGTGGCCCGGCGGTGCTGTTTGTGCACGGCGCGGGCTATCTGCAAAACGTGCACAAATGGTGGAGCAGCTACTTCCGCGAATACATGTTTCATCACTTGCTGATGGAGCGCGGCTATTTGGTGTTCGACGTTGATTACCGCGCCTCGTCGGGTTACGGGCGCGACTGGCGTACCGGCATCTATCGCCACATGGGCGGCAAGGATTTGACTGACCACGTGGACGCGGTGAAATACCTGGTGGCTGAACACGGCGTGGACGCCAAGCGCGTCGGTTTGTACGGCGGCAGCTACGGCGGCTTCATCACCCTGATGGCAATGTTCACCGAACCGGATGTGTTCGCGGCAGGCGCTGCGCTCAGGCCCGTGACGGATTGGGCGCATTACAACCACGGCTACACGGCGAACATTTTGAATCAGCCGCAGGACGACGCCGAAGCTTACAAAAAGAGTTCGCCGATCTACTTCGCGCAAAACCTGAAAGGCGCGCTGCTGATTTGCCACGGCATGGTGGACGTGAACGTGCACTTCCAGGATTCGGTGCGGCTGGCGCAGCGGCTGATCGAATTGCGCAAGGAGAATTGGGAGTTGGCTGTTTACCCGGTCGAAGATCACGGCTTTGAACGGGCGACGAGTTGGGCGGATGAGTACAAGCGCATCTTGAAGCTGTTTGAAACGAACCTGCGTTATACTGCGCCCGCGCCGGACGTCCCGGCGGGCAAGGCCAAGAAAGCGAAGTAACGCTGTGATGGAGTAGTCATGGCAGGCAAGCAACGCAACAAACCGCCGCAAGCTGAGGAGTGTTCCTACCACGTCCATTATTCGCCCGCTGACCGCTGCTTCATTGGGCAGGTAGACGAATTTCCCGGCTTGAGCGCCTTTGGCGAAACGTATGAAAGCGCCCTGCATGAAATCCGCTTGGTGGTTGCAGAAGGCATCAGCTTATTGATGACAACGCGAACGAAACCATAGGATTTGCGATGGGAACCGTGTTACGCCAATTGGGCTTTGACGTAATGATTCACACGCACGACCATTTGCCGCCGCACGTGCATGTTTTCAAAAGCGGCGCTGAACTGATCGTCAATCTCGGCACAGCCACGGTGGGACCAAGCATTCGCGCGAACATTGGCATGAAAGGCAACGACGCCCAGAAAGCGGTTGCTTTGGTTGAAGACCAGCAAGACTTTCTGCTGGCGCGCTGGAGGGAAATTCATGGCTAAGTGGAGAATGAGCAAAGAAGAATTTGAGCGGCAATTTGCCGAGGCGACACGCCGTGGCGAAGAGCGCTTGCGCACGGAACCACTCGCCCAAGCCGCGCATTACGAAGCCGCGACCGGTCGCGTGGTGATCGAAATGATTGACGGTTGCACCTTCGCCTTCCCAGCGACGCTGGCCCAGGGCCTGGCCGATGCGACGCCGCAGCAGTTGGCCGAGATTCGCATCCTAGGCCCCGGCACCACGTTGGATTGGCCGCAACTCGACGAACAATTCGGGGTAGCGGGGTTGCTGGCCGGGCGCTTCGGCAATGCGAAGTGGATGGAGCGGCTGGCCGAGCGGCGCGTGGCACAGGCCAAAGCCGCCAAGCCCAAACCTAAAACCAGACAGCAAAAACAGCACCTGCGCACCGCCTAACGCCGATGAAAAAACTTGGCATTCTTATCTCCGGCCGTGGTTCCAACATGCTCGCACTGGCGGAGGCCGTACGCGACGGGCGCATCCCTGACGCCAAAATCGCGCTCGTCATCAGCAATGTCGCCGGCGCGGGCGGGTTGGTCAAAGCCGCTGAACTCGGCATCCCCACCCTCACGCTTGATCATCGTGGCAAAACGCGTGAAGCGCACGACCGCGCCATGGCCGAACGCCTGCACGCCGCGCAAGTGGACGTCGTCTGTTTGGCCGGCTACATGCGCTTGCTCTCGCCCTGGTTCACCGGCGAGTTTCGCAACCGCGTGCTCAACATTCACCCGTCGCTGCTGCCCGCCTTTCCAGGCTTGCACGCGCAACGGCAGGCGCTGGATTACGGCGTGCAATGCACCGGCTGCACTGTGCATCTGGTGGATGAGCAACTCGACCACGGCCCGATTCTCAAACAGGCCGTCGTGCCTGTATTGCCGGACGATACGGAAGATTCTTTGTCAGCGCGGATTTTGGCGGAAGAGCAGCGGGTTTATGCGGAGGCGGTGGCGTTGTTGCTGAGCGGGAAATTCAGGCTTGAAGACCGCCGCTTCATTGCGGAATAGCCTGGCGGCTGGCCGCGACGAAGCGGCCCACCAACTGATCCACCCCCGTAATCGCCGTCCCCACCACCACCGCAAACGCTCCGCAATCAAATGCCCGCCGCACTTCTTCCGGCGTGCTCACGCCGCCTTCGCAAAGCACCGGCACGGTTAGCCGCGCCGCCAGCTTCTCCAACAGAGCAAACGCGGGCAATGCGACGCCCGCCGTCTCTGCGGTATAGCCGCACAAGGTCGTCGCCACGAAAGCCGCGCCGCAATCCGCCGCGTGCAAGCCTTCGTCCAGCGTCGCCACATCGGCCAGCACGGGTTTGCCTAACTCTTCCTGAATCCGGCGAATCAACACGGCCAGCGTTTCGCCGTGCGGACGCGGACGCCGCGTGGCATCGGTCGCAATGATGTCGGCCCCACTGGCCGCCAGGCGTGCGGCGCTGGCAAAGGTCGGCGTGATGTAAACCGGTGAATCAGCGCATTCGACTTTTTCCAAACCAATCAGCGGCAAGTGTACGCGCGCACGAGTCGCGGCAATTTGAGCGGCGTGCTTGATGCGCACGCCTGCCGCGCCGTGCTGTTCGGCGGTCAGGGCCAGTGCGCTGATGATGTATGGATCGTCGAGCGGCGAACCGGCGGGGGCTTGGCAAGAGACAATCAGTCCTCCTTGCAACTGGGCTTGCAACTGGGCTTGCAACTGAGCGCGTAGTCTTTCGATAAGGGAATCAGTCATTGCGTAATCGTCTGGGTCGCTTCCAATTGGGCGAGCAGTTGCGGGGTGATTGCCTGGCCCGCTTGCCGGTAAGCCAACAACAATGCGCCGCTGGCTGCGTCAAAGCGCGGCGCGACAATGCGCGCGTGCGGCAAACGTCGCGCGATGGCGGCGCTGAATTGCGCGAACAAACGCGGGCTTTTGAACACGCCGCCGTGATACGCAATGTCGAGCGGCTGGGCGGCCTGCAAGCGCGCAGTGACGGCTTCGGCCAGTTCGGCCAAATCCGCCGCCGCTTGCTCAATGATGGCTTGCGCCGCTGTGACGCCGCTTTCGGCCAGCGCCGCGACCACGGCGGCAAAGCTGGCCAGTTGCTCGCGCGAAATCACATCGGCATAAACATCTTCGCTGATGCCGGTCAATTCGGGTCGCGCGAAATGTGCGAGCAAGGCCGCTTGCAATTCATCAACTCCGTCCACACGATCGGCGCGCCGCAAGGCCACAGCCAGGGCTTGCCGCGCGATGGCAAAGGCGCTGCCTTCATCGGCGAACAAATAACCGCGCCCGCCGATACGCACATAACGCCGTTCGCCACGCGCATCAAACGCCTCGCCACAGGCCACCGACCCGGTGCCCGCCAGCACGATCACGCCCGGTTGGCCCGCGTGCGCGCCCGCCAGTGCGCCGGGCGCATCGTGATCCACTTTCAAAAACTCAGCGCGCAACAGTTCATTGACGATGGCGATTTTGTCTGCGGGCTCGCCGGTCAGTGCTAGATAGGCGCTGGTGAATTTGAACTCGCGCACGCTTTCATTTTCAAACAAACCTGCCTGCCGCAAGGCCGCGCCGACTGCTTGATTGACGGCCTTGGTCAGCCGTTCGCGTCCGCCCGGCGCGCGCGTGTGATTGCTCGCGCCCGCCTGGCCGCAGCCCAAAATGCGTCCGTGCGCGTCCGCCACCAGCGCCGTCGTGTGGCTCTGTCCGCCATCAATGCCCAGGAAATAACTCATTGTTCAAAGGTGTCCGGCAAGCTGCCAGCTTGCCGGACGCTTGGCGGTAAAACCCAATGTTCGCCAGCCGAGACTCCGGCAAGCTGGCAGCTTGCCAGACAGCGGCCTATTGCCAATGCGCCGGATTTTGCAGCACCGTTTCATAAAGCAGTGGCGAAAAGGGCAGCGCCAGCAAGTCACGCGCAAAGACGTGGGCGGCCAGTTCCGCCGCGCGCGCCGCCGCGTGATGGCTGAGGAAGTGATACAACTCGTGCGCGATCACGACCTCGGCCAGGCGTTCGATGGTGAACCATTCGCGTTGCTCACCGCCCCATTCGTTATGCCCCAATTCGACCAGCCGGTCGAGCGCCGCCAGATTCACGCGGATGCAGGGCGGCTGGCGCGTGCATTCGCCCAGATAGCAGATGCGCCCCGCGCCCGTCTGCCAACGTTCGCGCACGATGGCGACGCCATGCGCCTGCGCGATTTCCGCCGCTTGCCGCGTGCCGTAATGCGCGTGCAGCCGGTGCGCCAGCGCGCGCGCGGTGCGGCACAGTTCGGCGATACGCGCGCTGGAAAATTCGCCGCGCTGCTCAAAGAGCATTTCGTCAGCGTCACTGAAAGCCTGCAACAGTGTTGCCAGCGGCGTTAATTGTTCGGTCGCGGATCCCATTTGACGCGCGGTTCGCCCTCAAATTTCTTTGGATTGATTGAACGCTCGGTTCTGATTTCGCGCACGGTCAGCGTTTCCAGCAATTCGCCGTCGCGCGTCACGTCAATCCGGTGCGGCAACTGGGCGCCATTGACGGAGCGGTAATCCGACAGCAGCCAGCGCAGTTCGTGCATGCGGGCGGGTTTGGCGCGCGCGCGCCGCTCCTGGCCGGCGCGCTGATAAGTGCGGCGCAGATAACCGCGATCCAGCGCCGCGACTTCGACCATCACGGTCGGGCGCAACGCTTCGACGTAAGCCAACGCGACGGCAACCAACCGGTGCGTTTGCGGGTCGAGCAACAAGAATGGGCGGAACTCATCTGGCAGCACGCCCATCAACAAATCCACTTCTTGCGGTTCGGCGCCCAGGGTTTGATCGGTAAAGCGGTAGCTGCCTTCATAGCGCCATTTGATGGGCACGCTGGCGGGCGTCGTCAGCAGGTACATCAGCGTGAACAGGCTCAATTGCTGCATCGCGCTTTGCGTTTGCCTATTGAGCGTGCGATCAACATCGCCCACGTCCAGCACGCGGCTGTCGCCTTGCGACGAGCGCACCTGCAACGGTGGATCGCGCCAGGCCTTGTCGCCATTGACGATTTCGGCGAATGAATAGTTGTAGCTGCTCAGCGTCTGGGTGGTGAACTTGCGCCGGTAACGGTCGGGCCAGGCAAAATCCAATTCGATCTTGCCGTTGAGCGTGCGCTCTTTTTCTTCAACTTTATCGGGGCCCTGCACGCTGACGTATTTGATGGGGCGTTCCAGTTTGAGTTTGACGGTCAGGTTTTGCAGCTTGCCCCAGGCTTCGTCGTTGCCAATGGCGGCGCGCGCCTGTTTGAGCAGCGTTTGCGCGCGCGCGAATTGGGTTTGTTCGTCAGTGTGTTCTTGTTTGGCGGGCGGTTCAGGCGCCTTGCGTTGCTGGGCATTGCCAGGCGCGCCGCACAAAAGCAGCACGA
>JANOWX010000909.1:0-2431 GCA_031418175.1 Acidobacteriota bacterium
TGAGCATCGTGTGGCGCCGCCGCTTGCTCACGCGCGCGGTACCGTACCCGTATCCCAAGGAAAACCATGAAAACCATCAACCGACTCATCTGCGCAATCCTGTTTTGCGCGTTCACCATCATGACAACCTTTGCAGCCGAGACCGGCAAACAAACGGTCATCTATGACAACGCCGCCACCGCCGTCGCCACGCCACCCGCAACATTCAAGGCGAATGATGATCTGTGGGTGACGCTGGCCGACCTGACGCGCGCGACCAAGTTCGTGCTGAAACCGCAGGGCGTGTGCCGCGACGAACTCTGCTTCCCCATTCCGAAAAACCGCAAGACCGCTTTTTTGCGCCCGCAAGCCAAGACGACCTGGTTCAACCTGAGCGAGTTCGCACGCCTGTTGCAGCAGCCTGTGGCACGGGCTGTCGCACCCGAAGCCGAACCCGCGATCTGGTTTTTCGGCCCGCGTCCCGAAGTGCAAAACGCTTTTGTAGGTTCGCTGACCGCGCCCGCTTTCACGCTGCCCGATGTGAATGGCAAGCCGCATTCGTTGCATGATTTTCGGGGCAAGAAGGTGTTGTTAATCACCTGGGCTTCGTGGTGAGGCTGCCGCTTTGACCTGCCAGGCTGGCAGACGCTTTACAGCGAATTGAAGGACAAAAACTTCGAGATCATCTCCGTCGCCGAAGACACCGGCGGCGTCAAAGACGCCAAACCCTGGATTGACGCGGCCAAACCCGAATACACCGTGCTCGTTGACACCCAGCATCTGGTCACACGCTTGTACGACATGGTCAACGTGCCGACCGCCGTCTGGATCAACGAACAAGGCCGCATCGTGCGTCCGAACGAAGCGGCGTATGTGGACGACCGCTACAAAGGCATGCACCGTTTGGACGCCGCCGAATACCTCGCCGCCATCCGCGACTGGGCGGCCAAGGGCGACCAGAGCCAGTTTGCCTTGAGTGAAGCGGAAATACGCGCGCGCCTGACGCCGCAAAAACCCGAATGGGCGCTGGCTTCAGCCGAGTTTGCCTTGGCCGAATATCTCTATCACAACGGCCAAGGCGCGGCTTCGATCCGGCATTACAAAGAGGCGCAACGGCTGAATCCGGACAATTGGAATTACAAGCGCCAGGCCTGGGCGCTATCGGATGCCGAACGCGAGTACGGCACCAGCTTTATGAAAGAAGTGCAGAAGCTGAACGGCAAGCCGTATTACGCGCCGCGCAAGTTGAAGAAAGAAGGCAAGCCGTAACCAATGCAGGTGATTTCAAACGCCAAGACGCCAAGAGCGCCAAGAGCGCCGCGACCTGTAGCAACCACACATAGCGTAGGGGCAGACCTGCGTGTCTGCCCCGGTGGCATTTGTAGCCTTCGATTCCGTCTGACGCGACCGGGGCAGACACGCAGGTCTGCCCCTACGTTGCCGGTCGTGCACATCAGCAAACCGCTTAATTCTTGCTGACTTCGACGTAATACAACTCCGCCGCCACCTCAAACGCCTCCTTCCCCAAATCCGTCTTCAATGTCTGCCATTCTGCCGTCGGTTTGATCGTCTGCCATTGCGCCCGCCGTCCCACCTTGATCGGCATAGCAAAGCCTTTCGTCTCCGCCTTCCAGCGATAGTCAACACGGCCATCGGCAAAGCGCAATTCCAGCACGGGCAGCGCCGCCTGCCGCAAATACTGGTCGAAAATCGGCGTCAGGTTCTGGCCCGTTTGCGCGTTGAAAAACTGCACGACGTCTTCGGTCATGATGTTGCGGTATTTGAAGCGGGCGAAATACGCGCGCATCAACCGCCACCAGCGTGCATCGTTATCTACGACTGACCGCAAGGTATTCAAAAACAGCGCGCCCTTGAAATACTGATCCTGCCCGGGCGTCGCGTTGACGCCGCGCGCCGTGATGATCGGCTGTTGATTGCGCACCTTCGTTTTGTAGCCGTTCGTATATTTCAGCGCGTCTTCATACCCAAACAAAGCCTCGACATAAACGCATTCGGCGTAAGTCGCCCAGCCTTCCTGAATCCACATATCCGAAATGTCGCTGCCCGTGACGGCGTTGCCGAACCATTCGTGCGCGCTCTCGTGAATGATGATGAAATCAAACTTCATGCTGACACCCACGCCCGTCCAGTCGCGTTCGAGATAACCATTTGCAAAGCGATTGCCATAGGTCACGGCGCTCTGATGTTCCATGCCTGAGTACGGCACTTCGATCAATTTGAAGCCGTCGCGTTTGAACGGGTACGGCCCGAAATACTTTTCAAACGCCGCGATCATCGGTTTAGCCTGGGCCAGTGGTGTCCCATGTGACTTTTGTTGAAATGATTGGGTTTAGCGAACAGTACTAACTTGATTTTTCAGGTTTGATTGCGAATCCTCTTTGCGCTCATGCAAAGAGTGCAAACGCGGAAATAACTTCCGCAGAGGATTCGC
>JANOWX010000910.1:0-3237 GCA_031418175.1 Acidobacteriota bacterium
ATTTCCTCAAAGAACAGATGCCGCGTGTCATCCGGGTCAACTTCCAAGAGATCATCCACTTTTTGCACGGCACTGGTCATTGTCTCGCCGGAAATGACCTTACCTTCTTCCCCCAACAAATTTTGGATGCGGACGCGCAAGCTGCTTTGTGAGCCTTGGGTCTGTAGATGCGCCGTCAAAATATGCTGGCGCATTTGCTTGGCCTGACTGACGGAAATGACCAGCCGATCAGCCGTCACGCGGGCGAGGATCGTCGCTTCCTGGAGCGTGAGTTGATTAGCTTCGAGGGCGGCGCTGATATCGGCAGGGAAGTGGAGGATGCGTAGATACACGCCGACGAAGCTGGCAAGCGAAATGCGCCCCTGTGTTTCACGGGCGAGGACGGCTTTCAGTTCGCGTGCGACGGTGAGGCGGTCGTCGCGCGGCCAACGACTTGGCCTACCGCTTTTGGTTGTGGTCGCGGGATAGCTCTCAAGGTGGCGGACGGCATTGAGCAAAGAGACCAACTGCTTTTCTGACTTAGGGATAAGGGTAGGGCACTGCTGCCGCAGCATTTCGCACAGATACCTCACACCGTTCACGCTAGCAAAGGGATCAACTTTTCGTATTCGTCTTTTCTTGGGCCGGGGCACCATCTATCTGGTATCTCCTTACGTGAAACAATCAGAGTGGAGAAGGGAAGTATATTTCAACTATCGGATAGTTGAAATAGGCGGAAAAATCGATAGATGTTTACACGACTTGACCAGAAGTGTAAGCATTGCGAGTATTGTGATTGTTTTTAGTATTGCGAGTATTAACAAGCTTTAGTAAGATTTCTGCACGGTAATGTTGAATGAGGAGAATTTGTATGGCAAATGCAACACTGAGCGGATTGCCCGTCGAAATGAGCAATGTGACGGAAGCGGAACGGCAACTTGCGCGCGAAAGCGGGAAAACCTTGTTGCCCTATCTCAAACGAGTCGTGGCTCCCGCCCTCAAATTCGAAACGGATGGGGAAGCGCGCGAGCTGGGAATTCCTGCCCCCGCGTTAGCCCTTATTGCCGAATTGTTGACGGCCCTAGGGGCGGGGAAGTCTGTCGCCATTCAAGCGTTGGAAGATGTCATGACGACACAAACGGCGGCGGATTTATTGCAAGTCTCACGTCCCTTTCTCGTCGGCCTGCTGGAGAAAGAAGAAATCGCCTATTTTTGGGTGGGCAATCAACGGCGTTTGAAAAAAGCCGATGTCTTAGCCTACCAACAGCGGCGTAAGGAGCAGGGGATGACGGCGTTGCGCGAGATGGCGCGGCTCGATCAAGCGATGGGGTTGTATGAGTGAGACCGCACGCTCAACAAAGGGCACTACCGTAATTATTGTGGGTACAGGTCAAGCTGTCCCAAGTGAAATAAGATCGTGCGGCGGAACCCCAGTGCATGTCGAAAGCCGCGTGCTTTGGCTTTGAGCAGTTGAATTTGCGTATTCAGGCTCTCTGCCAAAGCATTCGTGACAGGATGTTCGATATAAGCGACCAAGCCGTCCCAATGCCGCTCCAACATCTGCGCCACTTTTTGCAGCGGTGCGTTGCCCAGCGTTTTGACCCGCGCGCACCAGTTTTGAAAAAAAGTCTGTGCGGCAGCCACCGTGCGGCAAGCGAAGAAGCTACGAAAGTCTTCTTTTAAGCGCCAGACCGCTGCCGTGTGCAGTGCGCGCGCCGCCAAGTCGTGCAAGCGTGCTTGCTGGGTTTCATCCAGCGTCGCCGGGTTGCGCAACCACAAATAACGCGTACCCGTGAGTGTCAGATCGTCCTCTTTGCGTAAGCGTTTGTTTTCGGCACGCCGGGTTTGATCGACCGCGTCATTCAAATAGCTGCTCACGTGAAAGTGGTCGTAGACATACGCCGCCTGTGGGACTTGGTTTTGCGCGGCTTGCTTGAAGGGCCCCCACATATCCAGCGAAACCGCCTGCACACTGGCGCGTTGCGCCGGACTCAAGCCTTGCTCGAACAAGGTGGTGGCCGCTGCCGTGGTACGCTCCGCGACCACCTCCAACACCGCGCCCAGCGTCCCGTCGCACAAGACGCTGACATACTCCTGGCCGCGATGGAGGCTCTTTTCATCAATCGTTACGTGCGGGACGGCGCGCGTCGTACTGCGGCGCGCCAGGCCCCGTTTGAGCGCCCGCGCCAACAAACTTTCGACTTGTTCGGGACTCAAGCGCAACAACGCAGCGGCACGGCTTTGTACTTGCGCGGTGAGCAGCGCGTCAATCGCATAGCTTTCAAAGAGCGCCGTGAAACGCCCTTGCGGTTCAGCCCACGGCACGCGCACGGTGCGGACGCCACAGCGCGGACAGGCGACGCGCGGTACACGGGCTTGCACCAACGTGGTGTACTGGCAGGTATCCAAATGTCGCCACCTCCGTTCGGGCAAATGGTCGTACACGGAGGCGTTTTGCTGACAGCGTGGACACTGAAACAACTCGCTCCTGCTCTGATGCGCTAACTGAATCGTCACCGTCGTCGTGGGTTCGTCTAACATCACGGTTTCGACATACCACGGCTCGGTGAGACCTAAAATTGGTTGATAAAGTTCGGTAGCATCCATGCATGCATGGTACCTACCCACACAAATTACGGTAGTGCCCAACAAAGAATGGTAACCATTGGAGCAGATATCCCTTGAATTTACCCATCAACATCACAGAAGTTCTGTCAGGCCGGTTGGTCGAGTGGGAGCGCCTCGAATTCAAGGAAGGCTGGAACCCAGAGGCCGTGTTGCATACGATCTGCGCTTTTGCGAATGATTTTCATAACCTGGGCGGCGGTTACATCTTCGTCGGGATTGCGGCGGAGCAGGGAAGGCCCACGCTGCCCCCTGTTGGTATTGACCCCAACCGGCTCGATGTCATTCAGCAGGAATTGCTCAATTTGGGATTCCATCGGATTCAACCGGCCTATCATCCGATCTGTGCGCCCTATGAAATAGCGGGGCAACACTTCCTCGTGATCTGGTGTCCCGGCGGGCAGCATCGTCCGTACAAAGCGGCTGAGTCGCTCGGCAAGGAGAATCGCACCTTTCATTATTATTTGCGCAAGCAATCCTCGACGGTGCGGGCGCGCGGCGAAGACGAAAGGGAATTGCTGGCGCTGGCGGCGCGCGTTCCCTTTGACGACCGCATCAATCAAGCCGCTACGGTGGATGATCTGCAAGCCTCGCTGGTGTTCGCTTATCTGCGCGACATCAAAAGCCGTCTTG
>JANOWX010000911.1:0-6445 GCA_031418175.1 Acidobacteriota bacterium
TGGAGTTCAGACTTTAGCTTGTGCGAACTCCAAGACATGCTGAAGCCTGAACTCCATGCTCTTGTGCGCAAGTCTTACAAACCAAACCAGGGATGGACATAAGGCAAACGCGGCAATTCTTGTTGGCTGTAATACTCGGCACGGCGCTGATGATGGTTGTGCGGGCACAGACAAGTTGGCGCTTTGATTTCGGGCCGGGGCCGCTAGCGCGCAGTTACACACAAGTTCTGCCGTCCGATCTTTATAGTCAGGAACGCGGCTACGGCTTTGAACCCGGCGCAGTAGTCATTGGCGTGACACGTGATGGCAAAGACGCGCTGCGCAGCGATCTCATCACCAGCACACAACCGTTCTATTTTTCCGTCGCAGTGCCGCCCGGCAATTACCGCGTGACCGTCAGCGTGGGCGATCAGGCCGCAGCTACGGCGACAACGATCAAAGCCGAACTGCGGCGGCTGATGCTGGAACGTGTGCAGACCGCGCCGGGTAAATTCGAAACGCGCAGCTTCATTGTCAATGTGCGCGCGCCGCAGCTTCCCGATGGTAGCACCGTTAAGTTGAAAGACCGCGAGAAGACGACCGAATGGTGGGCCTGGGATGAAAAGCTGACGCTCGAATTCAACGGCGCGCAGCCGGCCGTCTGTGCCCTGGAAATCGCGCCGGTCGAAGTGCCGACGGTTTATCTGTTGGGCGATTCGACGATCTGCGATCAGCCGCGCGAGCCTTACAACAGTTGGGGCCAGATGCTGCCGCGCTTTTTCAACGAGCGCGTCGCCATCGCCAATCACGCTGAATCGGGTGAATCGCTGAAAAGCTCGCTCGGCGCGCGGCGTTTGGACAAAGTCTTGAGCCTGCTCAAACGCGGCGATTATCTGTTTTTGCAATTCGGCCACAACGATCAAAAAGAAAAGGGCGAGGGCATCGGCGCGTTCACGAGTTACAAAGCCGATTTGAAAAAATTCGTGGTGGCGGCGCGTGAACATGGCGCTGTGCCGGTGTTGGTGACTTCGATGCACCGGCGGACGTTTGGAACGGAGGGTGACGCGCAAGGCAAGCTCACCAACTCGCTCGGCGATTACCCCGCAGCAGTGCGGCAGTTGGCGCGCGAAGAGCGCGTGGCGTTGATTGATTTGCACGCGATGAGCAAGACGCTTTATGAAGCGTTGGGGCCGGAAGCATCGGGCGTGCTTTTCAAAGAGGGCGACGGCACGCATCACAGCAATTACGGCAGCTACGAACTGGCGAAGTGTGTTGTCGAAGGGGTCACGGCGAACAAGCTGGGGTTGGCGAAGTTTTTGGTGAAAGACGCGCGGGCTTTCGATCCGGCGCGGCCTGATTCGTTCGCACAATTTGCTGTGCCGCCGAGTCCGCCGCAAACGAATGTGAAACCGCTGGGCAATTGACCTGGGTACGCACCGCTTCCAGCGTGCAGTCTCGGCAGCAAACCAATTCCTGCCGGAAGGAATACGTCCGATGCCGAGACTGCACGCTGGAAGCGGTGCGTACCCAGGTGACCGCTATGCTGAAACGCCTCTGCACTTTCTTTATCGCCTTGCTCGCGCTGAACGGCGCGACGGCGCAAGAACGCGCGCCCCACCAGATGGAGAAGCTGGGGCGCGGCGTGGTGGCCGTGCGCCAGAGCGAAACGCAGGTGTACGTCAGTTGGCGCTTGCTTGGGAACGACGCGGCGGAGATCGCTTTCAACCTGTACCGCACGAGTGACGGCAACGCGCCCGTCCGGTTGAATGACGCGCCATTGAGCGCCACGACCGATTTCGTTGACCGGCGAGCGCCGCGCGCGCAAACCCTGGAATACACCGTGCGCCCAGTCGTCAACGATCTTGAACAAGCGCCCAGCAAAGCTTTCCTGCTTACGGCGAACGCGCCCGTGCGTCAGTTCATTGAAGTCCCGCTGCAAACCTTGCCCGGCAACACGCCGAACGATGCTTCAGTCGGCGACCTGGATGGCGATGGCGAATACGAGATCGTGCTCAAACAGGAGATGACGCCGCGCGACAATTCGCAGAGCGGCGAGACGGGCGAGACGAAACTCGAAGCCTACAAACTCGACGGCACGCTGCTCTGGCGCATCAACCTGGGACGCAACATACGCGAGGGCGCGCATTACACACAGTTTCTGGTCTACGACCTGGACGGCGACGGCCGCGCCGAAATCGCCTGCAAGACCGCTGACGGCACGGTGGATGGCAAGGGCGAGGTCATCGGTGAGGCGACGGCGGATTACCGCAACGCCGCCGGGTACGTGCTGGCTGGGCCGGAATATTTCACGATCTTTGACGGGCTGACGGGCGCGGCGCTGGCGACGGCGGAATACGTTCCGCCGCGCGGCAACGTCGCGGATTGGGGCGACAACTACGGCAACCGCGTGGATCGCTTTCTGGCCTGTGTGGCTTATCTGGACGGCGTGCGGCCCTCGCTGGTGTTGGCGCGCGGCTATTACACGCGCGCGGTGTTGGCCGCCTGGGATTGGCGCGGCGGGCAATTGACGCAACGCTGGGTTTTCAACAGCCGCGACGGCACGGCGGAACATCGCCGCTACGAAGGGCAGGGCAATCACAGCCTCAGCGTCGCCGATGTGGATGGCGACGGGCGCGACGAAATCATGTATGGCGCGTGCGCCATTGACGACGACGGCAAGGGCTTGTTCGTGACGGGGCTGGGGCACGGCGATGCGTTGCACATGAGCGATATGGATCCTGACCGGCCCGGCCTCGAAGCCTTTCAGCCCCACGAGACGCCGGCGCTCTATGGCCCGAACGGTTCGGAGTTGCGCGACGCGCGCACCGGCGCATTGATCTTCGGCATCAACGGCGAAAACGCCGACGTGGGGCGCGGCGTGGCCTTCGACATTGACCCGCGTTATCGCGGTTACGAAGTGTGGGCGGCGCGTGGTGGGCTGTATTCGGTCAAAGGCGAATTGATTACGGCGCGGCGACCGGGGCAAATGAATTTCGGCGTCTGGTGGGATGCCGACCCGCTGCGCGAATTGCTCGACAACCTCACGATTTCAAAATGGAACTGGACGGCGAGCGCGGCGGCGACGCTGTTGACGGCGACGGGCGCGGCCTCGAACAACGGTACCAAGGCTACGCCAGCGCTGGCGGCTGATGTTTTCGGCGATTGGCGCGAAGAAGTGTTGTTGCGCGCGGCGGATAATCAATCCTTACGCTTGTACACGACGACGATTCCGGCGGCGCAGCGCATGTATACGTTGCTGCACGACCGGCAATACCGGCTGGCAGTGGCCTGGCAGAACGTGGGTTACAACCAGCCGCCGCATCCGGGCTTTTATCTGGGCGATGGGATGAGCGTGCCGCCCGTGCCGCGCTTTTACACCGCGCCGTGGCGCACGATTCCGGCACGTGAACCGCTGCGGCGCGACGCCGGGCCGCGCCGACTCGGGCCGCCGGAATAAGCTGCAAACCAAGCGCGCCTTTAACCAGAAGGACGCCGTAAGTATTGGCTGAGGCAGGGATGAAAAAAGCCGGCTTGCACCCATTCATCAATGCCGGGCACGAGCAGCCGGTTGGTTTTGCGATGTAATTCGATTTGATCAACCAGCGTCTTGATATCTTTGCCGGTGCTGACGCCGGCGATCAGTTCCTGAAAAACGACGAGCGAGATGTAATCAGGCGCGGGGTGCTGCTGCAACAATTGCCGATAGCTGATGTAAACCGAGGTATCAAAAACGACCTTCGACAATTTCACGCATTTGCCCTCCGTTTTGATAATTTTCGTAGGTATTCAACCAGTTGATGGAGTTAAGTTCAGTCAGCGAGAGCTTGCGCCGCTCGCGGTCAAAACGCGCGTCGGGCAAGGCCCACAACCAGTCGCGCAATAGCACGATGTATTCGTTGTAGAGCGCCGCTTCTTTTTCGGTGAGCATGCCGTTTTTCCAATGCAGTTCCGGCGAGACCGGTTTGGGCGGCAGTTTCGGTTTGGGCGCGGCCTGTTTGGCGCGCGCGCTGTTGCGGGTTCCGTTCGGTGTTCCGTTTCTCATCGTAGCCTCACTAAATGGATTGGTCGTTATGACGGCCCTGAGCTTACTTGAACTTCACGCAACGCGTAAACAGGCAAGGCCGCGCCGTGTGGCTTGGCCGTTACGCCTTCGATTCACCTGACTTTCTGGAGCAATGAAGTGAAACGAGCGCGCCAGGAGCAGGTGTTTAGAGTTCAAGCTTTAGCTTGTCCGGTGTGCCCAGTACGTCAAAAACAAGCTAAAGCTTGAACTCTAAACACCTGCTTGCCAGGGCCGCAGTTTCGCCCGGCATTTCAAACTGGCTGGGTCAGCGTTGGCAAAAAGTATGATGAGGTTTGCATGTTTCTACATCGCGTTGCTCGTTGCTGTATTAGCGGCGGGTGAAACGTTCGCGCAACGCCAGATGGAAAACCTGGGGCGCGGCGTGATCGCCGTGCGCCAAGCCGATGGCAAAGTCTTTGTCGGCTGGCGGCTGTTGGGGACTGAACCCGGCCGCATTGCATTCAATTTGTACCGCAGCGCGGCTGGCGGCAAAGCCGTCAAAGTGAACGCGCAGCCAATCACCACCGCCACCAGCTTTACCGATGACAAGGCTGATTTGAGCCAGGCGAATGGCTGGTTCGTGCGGCCCGTGCTGAATCGCAAAGAACAAGCCGCGAGCGCGACGTTTATGCTGCCCGCAAATGCAGCCGCGCGGCCATACCTTTCAGTTCCATTGCAAACGCCCGCAGGTTACGCGCCCAACGATGCTTCAGTGGGCGATCTGGATGGCGATGGCGAATATGAAATCGTGCTGCACCAGGCGGAGCGGGGCCGCGACAATTCGCAAGCCGGATTGACTGATGCGCCTGTGCTGCAAGCCTACAAACTTGATGGCCAAAACGGGGCGAAGCTGTTGTGGACGATCAATCTGGGCCGCAACATTCGAGAGGGCGCGCATTACACGCAGTTCATGGTTTATGACCTGGATGGCGACGGGCGCGCCGAGGTCGCGTGCAAAACCGCCGACGGCACGGTGGATGGCAAAGGCAAGTTCATCGGCGACGCCAATGCCGATTGGCGCAATCCTGAAGGTACGTTCCTGACTTCGCTGGATCGCAACGGCGCAGAGCGCAAACAAAACGTATCCGGCTTTGTTTTGGCGGGACCGGAATACCTGACGATCTTTGATGGGCTGACAGGCGCGGCGCTGGCGACGACGGCTTATGTGCCCGCGCGGCATCCGGCCAAACACAACCCGACGACCGAAGAGATGAAAGCTGTCTGGGGCGACGGTTACGGCAATCGCGTAGACCGCTATCTCGCCGCCATCGCCTACCTCGACGGCAAACAACCGAGCCTGGTGATGTGCCGGGGCTATTACACGCGCTCGGTGTTGACGGCGTGGAACTGGCGTGGCGGCAAGCTGTCGCAAGTCTGGACATTCGACAGCGATACGCCGGGCAATAAAACCTATGCGGGGCAGGGCAATCACAACCTGAGCGTTGGCGATGTGGATGGCGACGGCCGCGACGAAATCGTTTATGGCGCGGCGGTGATTGATGACAACGGCAAAGGGCTTTATTCGACGGGCCTCGGACACGGCGATGCAATGCATTTGTCCGACCTAGACCCCACGCGGCCGGGCTTGGAAGTCTTCGACATTCAGGAACGCTTCGACGACGCGGGCGCGCACTTCCGCGACGCGCGCACGGGCGAGATTTTATGGAAGAAGCCTTCCGTCAAAGCTGGCGCGGATGGCGAAGGGCCGGGGCGCGGCTTGGCGCTGGACATTGATCCGCGCTATCCGGGCAGCGAATGCTGGGTCAAGGGCGCGGGCGTCACGGGATTGTTTAGCGCCAAAGGCGAATTGATCGCCGCGCGCGAACCGCGTTCGTGTAACTTCGGCGTTTGGTGGGATGGCGATGTGCTGCGCGAATTGCTGGATCGCAACGTCATCGCCAAGTGGGATTGGCTCACCGGTACTGAGAAAGTTTTGCTGACGGCGGAAGGTTGCACGTCGAACAACGGCACGAAGGCTACGCCAGTGTTGAGCGCCGACCTGTTTGGCGATTGGCGCGAAGAGGTCATCTGGCGCACGACGGACAACCAAGAGTTGCGCATTTACACGACGACGATTCCGACCGAACACCGGATTTATTCGTTGATGCACGACCCGCAATACCGGCTGAGCATTGCGTGGCAAAACGTGGCGTACAACCAACCGCCGCATACGGGCTTTCATTTGGGCGAGGGTATGAAGCCGCCGCCGCGTCCAGCGATTGTGGTGAAAAGGAAATGAGAATGCTTATGAAAACAAACCTGATAGGACTAACGCAAAAAGCCCGCAAATGTGGTGGGGGGGGGTTTTACCCCCCCCCCCCCCCGGGCGCGAGTGGTAGGGGATGGTAACACCCCCCCCCAGTGGGTTTATGGAGGCAGGGGGGTGTGGGGAATTTTGTTTTT
>JANOWX010000912.1:0-9448 GCA_031418175.1 Acidobacteriota bacterium
AGGTTAAGGTGTAAGTCCTTTGAAATCAGTCGGCTTTTGCCGACGGTTGATAGCGCTAAGAGTTGCCACAACTACCAAAACTTGTGGTTTCAGCGGCTTTGAGCCACCTAGCAAGCAGATGCAACGCTTGGCGGGCCAATAACATAGCACTGATTTCAAAGGACTTAGGCTTAACCTGGCGCACATGGGTTAGTAACCCGCCCTACACCCCGCGTGCCGTCAGGTCGCACACAATTGCAAACCGCTATAAGCTAACTGAGGAGGTCTTTTATGTCGCAACTGGAAGTGAAAGAACTGGTGCAGAATCTGCCCGCCGTCATGGCCGCGCTGACGCAAGGCGATGAAGTCATCCTGACGGATGCGGCGGTGCCGTTTGCCAAACTGGTCAACCTTTGCAATGAAGCACCGGGACGCGTGCCCGGCAGCGCGGCGGGGCTGTTCACAATCTCGGATGATTTCGATGAACCGATTGACGACCTATTTGAGGTTTACGCGGAGCGTGCGGCATGAAGCTGCTCCTCGACACCTGTACTTTTTTATGGTTTACCGGCAACTCGCCCAAGCTGAGCAACCGGGCGCGGCAACTCATTGGCGACCTCAATAATGAGACATACCTGAGCATCGTGAGCGCCTGGGAGATTGGGACCAAGGTCAGCATCGGCAAAATGAATCTGCTGCAACCGGTCAAGCCTTTCATTGCCACGCAACTGGCGGCCAATCGCATGAAGCTGCTACCGCTCGAACTCGACGAGATAGAGCGCATCAGCCAGATGCCGTTGCATCACAAAGACCCTTTTGATCGCGTGTTGGCGGCGCAATCGTTGGTGCACAGCATGCCGCTCATCAGCAGCGATCCGAAACTCGACCTATATCAGGTCAACCGTATTTGGTGAGGCAGCAAGCAAGGCCTCAAGAATCCAAGCAAAGGACAAGGATCAGGATGGTTTCGCGGCGTAACATTTTACAGGGACTGGCGGCAGGCATTTCGGCGGTCAACCCAACGTGGGCAAAAGCTCTTCCACAACTCACAACCCCGGCAACTGATAAAGTCGCGGATCGTTTCGCGCTCGTCCATCCAAGCTCCGTCCGGCTGGGCGGCTTCCTCGGCGAACGCTGCCGCAAGAACGAACAGGCCCGCCTGTTGACCAAAAACGAAAGCGAGTTGCTCAGCGGCTTTCAGCAACGCCCTGGCAAACAAGCGTGGATTGGCGAGCACGTAGGCAAGTGGTTGCACGCGGCGACGCTGGCGTGGGTCTACACAGGCGATGCTGAATTACGCACGAAACTCGACCGCGTTGTGACCGCGTTGTTAGCAACGCAAAAGGCGGATGGCTATCTGGGCACCTATGCCGACGATCAGCATTGGGCGCTGGGGCGCGAACAGAAGTGGGACGTGTGGGTGCACAAATACGATTTGCTGGGGCTGCTCACCTACGCGCAGTTCACCGGCGACGCACGCGCGCTTGAAGCCGCCAAAAAGATCGGCGAACTGTTGCTGGCGAACTTCGGCGCGAGCGGGCAACTAGACATCAACGAACGCAGCACGCACGCGGGCATGGCTTCGGGCAGCGTGTTGGAACCGCTTGTGCTGCTGTATCGCGCGACCAATGACCAGCGCTATCTTGATTTCGCGCGGCTGATCGTTGAAAAGTGGGAAGCGGCGAACGGGCCAAAGCTGGTCAGCGCGCTGGCCGGCAATAAGCCGGTCAACCAGACGGCGAATGCGAAGGCGTATGAGATGCTGTCGTGTCTGGTTGGCCTGTGCGAGCTTTATCGCACGACAGGCGAGGCGCGTTATTTGAACCCGGTGCTCAATGCCTGGCTCGACATTGCCAACAACCAACTGCTCATCAGCGGCAGCGGCAGCAGCGCCGAGCATTGGACTGAGCCGCGGCAATATCTTTCCAGCACAAACGACAAAGTCGCCGAGACTTGTGTGTCAGTGAGTTGGATTCAACTCAATCAGCAATTGCTGCGGCTGACGGGCAATGCCAAATACGCCGACGAATTGGAGAAGACCTTTTACAACCACCTGGCCGCCGCCCAACGGCCCGATGGCGCGGCCTGGTGCTATTTCACCGCGCACGACGGGCGCAAGCCTTACCAGACCGAACAGAACTGTTGCACGTCGAGCGGGCCGCGCGCCTGGGCAATGCTGCCGACGTTCGCGTATCAAACCACCGACGACGGTCTAGTGGTCAATTTCTTTGCGCCGGGCACGGCGACGCTGAAATTGAAAGACGGCAAGACCGTACTGATTCGGCAAGAGACAAACTATCCGGTCGAGGGCCGTGTCGTGCTGAGCGTCACGGTGCCGGAGCCGTTGAAATTTGCCTTGCGCGTGCGCGTGCCCGCGTGGTCGCAACTGAACGGCATCAAGGCGCGGCCCGGCGATTACTGGCTGTTGCGTCAAACCTGGAGCAAGACGCAAACCATCGTGCTCGATTTCGCGCTGCCGGTGCGGCTGGCAATGGGCAGCGGCGCAAATTCGGGACGCGTGGCCGTCTTGCGCGGGCCGCAAGTGCTGGCGCTCGACGAACAATACAACCCCGACCTCAAACCGTTGGCTGCGGTGGCGCTGACCGGTGCCGCGCCGAAGCTGAAAACCAATGTTGGCTTGCGTGATGCCGATGGCTTGCCGGTTTACGAAACCGAAGGCATCGTGACGCGAGACACCGGGCAGCATCGCGCGGGCGAACGCGTGACCTTGCGTTTGACGCCGTTTGCAGCGGCGGGCGCGACGGGCAAGGAATTGGCGGTATGGCTGGGCGCGGCGGCGGGCTGATTCTTTACGCATCCCAAATGTGGTTCAAACCAAAAGAATAGCCGCAGACAACCGCAGATTGTTTTATCCGCGCAATTCGGCGTTCATCTGCGGCAAGATTTTATCGTGTTGAACAAACTCATTTTTTAAGGATGGCAAAATGAACACTCGTTGCTTACTGCTTTTCACTCTGCTGCTCTCGCTCACGAGCGCAGCCAGCGCACAACAACAAACCACACCCCCACCCGCAACGCCCGCGCCCGATGCGCCCGAAGCGTTGCAACGACGGATTGACCAGATGCAAAGACGTTTGCAGGACTGGCCGCAACTGGGCCGCTATCGCGATAAGAACTCCGAAGTAAAACCGCCCGCCAAAGACGAACAACGCGTCGTTTTCATGGGCGATTCGATCACCGACAGTTGGAAGATCGCCGAGCACTTCCCCGGCAAGCCCTATATCAATCGCGGCATCAGCGGCCAGACGACGCCGCAGATGTTGATTCGCATGCGGCCCGACGTGATTGCGCACGCGCCCAAAGTCGTCGTCATTCTGGCGGGCACCAACGACATCGCCAGCAACACCGGCCCGATGACGGTCGAGATGATCGAAGACAATTACGCCTCGCTGGCCGAACTCGCGCGTGCCAACGGCATCCGCGTCGTCTTCGCTTCGGTGCTGCCGGTGCACGATTACAACCCGCAACGCAAGATGACCGGCGGACGCCCGCCCGAAAAAATCCTGCAACTCAACGCCTGGCTCAAAGAATATTGCGCCAAGCACGGCCACACCTATCTCGACTACTTCAGCAAGATGGTGGATGAGCAAGGCTTCCTCAAAGCCGAACTCGCCAACGACGGCTTGCACCCGAACGCGGAAGGCTACAAGGTGATGGTCCCGCTGGCGGAAGCGGCGATTGCACAGGCGCTGAAGAAGAAGTAGGACAGACTTTAGTCTGTCCGAGTGTAAAACAGGCCCTGTAGGACAGACTAAAGTCCGTCCTACCATTGCAAGCCAATGCATAACATCAGCGTCATTCGCGGCGACGGCGTAGGCCCTGAGATCAGCGATGCAACGATGCGCGTGATCGAGTCGGCGGGGGTGAAGTGTGCCTGGGAGGTCGTGCCCGTCGGGCAATTGGCCGATGCGCGCTACGGCGCGACCTTGCCGCGCGAATCGCTGGACAAACTGCGCGCCAGCCGCGTCGTGCTGAAAAGCCCGCTCGTCATCGTGCCGATGGGCCACAAGGTCGTGATCGAACACGACGACGGCTCGCAACGCATTTATTCCAACGCCAACACGGCGCTGCGGTTGGAACTGGGCGCTTACGTCAACGTGCGGCCCGTGCGCGCGTTTGAGGGCGTGCGCGCCCACACGCCCAAACTCGATGTCGTCATCATCCGCGAATTGACCGAAGACATTTATAGCGGCTACGAACACCAAATCGGCGAGGACGCCGCAACCGCGATCAAAATCACCACGCGCAAGGCTTCGGAACGCGCCGTCCGCTTTGCCTTTGAATACGCGCGCAAAAACGGACGCAAGCACGTCAGCGTGATCCACAAAGCCAATGTGCTGCAATTGACCGACGGCTTATTTTTGCGCACAGCGCAGGCGGTGGCGCGCGAATACGACGACGTGCGCTTTGACGATGCGATGGTGGATTCGTGCGCTTACCAATTGGCCTGTTTGCCCGACGTGTGGGATGTGCTGGTGATGCCGAATCAGTACGGCGACATCCTTTCGGATTTGTGCGCGGGCTTGGTGGGCAGCTTTGGCTTAGCGCCGGGCGCGTGTTTCGGCGACCACTGCGCCATCTTTGAAGCGGCCCACGGCGCAGCCCCCGATCTGGCGGGCAAGAACGTCGTCAACCCGACGGCGCTGATCTTGTCTGGCGCGCTGATGCTGGATCATCTGGGCGAACGCGAGGCCGCGCAACGCATTCGCAAGGCGGTCAAGACGGTGTTGCAACAGGGACGCACGCTGACGCCTGATCTGGGCGGTTCGGCGAAAACGACGGCGATGACCAACGTCATCATTGATCATTTGTGATTGTCCATGGGTGCGCAGGCATCCTTGCCTGCGAGCTTGGGATGTTGAACGTTGACGCTAAAGGGAAAGCACGCCGAGGCAGCAGGCAAGGATGCCCATGTAGCTAAAGCTAAGAGCTAAAGCCAAGTCAGCAAAAAGTTTGTGTGATGTAACGAGTCAGTCAGCACATCTCTCCGGAGGAGAATGTTACATGACGATTCCTGACTCAACCCAGACCTATCACGACCAGGTCAAACAGTTCTTTGAAAAAACCGCCGCCACGAAAGCCAAAGAGATGCGCTTCGTCCAACGCGCTTCGCCGTTGGATGGGCCGGTCTTTTTGCGCGCGTTGGTGGTGAACGTCTTTCAATACGGGCAGATCGTGCTGGATCAGGTGGCCAAAACGGCGCAACGGATCAAGCCGGAAGTCGCGCTCACGGGCCAGGCTTTCAAGGCGCGCTGCAATGAGTTCGCGGTGGCCTTTCTCAAAGCCATGTTCGTCGAAGCCTTGCAGTTGGCCGCGCCGAGCGCGCCGCAGGTCGTCCCGTTATTGCAGGTCTTCAGCGCCGTCTATCTGCTCGACGCCTCGACCATCGCCTTCCCGGACAGTCTGAAAGAGGACTATCAGGGTTGTGGCGGCGCGGGGCCCCAGGCGGCCGCCAAACTCTACCTGCTGCTCAACTGGTTGACGGGCGCCTACGAAACTTTCCAGTTGGAGGCCGGGCGCAAAGCCGATCAAAACATGGGGGAGCGCTTCTTGGCGGGCCGCCCGCCGGGCGCGTTGTGGCTCTTCGACCTGGGTTTTTTCAAGGCCGGTTTTTTGGCGGCCAGCGCCCAGGCCCGGAGTTTTTTTGTCTGCCGCCTGCCGGCCGCGCAACAGCTTTTCCAAGTGCGCACGGCCGCCGGCGTCTTGGCGCCTTTCGCTTTGGATCAACTGCTGCGCCGCGCGGCGCCGCAGTTGCACGAAATCGAAGTCGTCTTCGGCGCCCAAGAAACGGTGACGGCGCGCCTGATCATTGCGCCCGTGCCGCCGCAAGTGGCTGCCACGCGCCGCCGCAAACTGCACGCAAGCGCGCGCCGGCAGGGCCGCACGCCGACGCAAAAGACGTTGAACCGTTGCAACTGGACCTTGCTCTTGACCAACAGCAGCGCCGCCCAACTGCCGACCAGCACGGTGCTGGCCGTTTACGGCGTGCGCTGGCAAGTGGAATTGGCCTTCAAATTGTTCAAGAGCGACGCCCAACTCGCCAGCACGCGCGCGACGGAGCCCCACCGCGTCGAGTGCGAGTTTTACGCCAAGCTCATTGCGCTGCTGCTCTTCAACCGGCTCAGCGGCCTGCTGACGGAGTTGGCCGGCGCGCCGCTCTCCACGCCGAAACTCTGGCGGCGGCTGCGCGACGAAGCCAGCGATTGGCTCTTGCTGTTGGGCCAAGGCACGGCGCAAGCCTGCCAGGCCTTGCTGCAAACGCTCCCGCGCTGGGCCCGGACGGGCACGCCGCAGAAAACTGACAGTACCTGGCAACACTTGGCACTGGCAGGCACGACCGCGCAACACAGCGTGCTCAAAGACCCGCTCGCTTACTTGGCTGCGCCGCCGCCTGCGGCTGCCGCACGCAAGCAGGCTTTTGCCAAGTATCTCAAGCGGCGCAAAATTACGCTCAATCCTGAACGATTGGGTTCTCAAAGAACTATTTCAGCGCAGTAGGGGTTATGGTTAGAGCTTAGCTTTAGCCACATGGGCAAGGATGCCTGCTTACCCAGGGATTCATTTAAGCCGCAGTTCATACCCTTGCACGCGCTCACACGCTTTCAATTCAAACTCCGGTTGCGTTTCAGCCAAGCGTCGCAAACGTGCGCGCTCGGCTGGTTCCCAGGCAGCTTGGCGCGCGCGGCGTTCGGGTGGTTCGCTGACAGCGGCGGCTTCGGCAAAGAGGCGATAACGGCCCGGCGCGAGTCTGCCGAACGCGAAGCGGCCTGCCCTGTTTTGTGCCGTCGTCGCCAGCGTTTCGGCATAGCGCAACAAATCATCGGCGGCGGTATTTTCTGCCGGAACCAGATACACACGCACCAGTTCAGGCAATGGAGTTTGATCTGCGCTCACGACACGGCCCCACAAACTGGCCGCACCGGGCGCGAGCGAGATCGTAACCCCGGTCAAATTCTCGCCCGTTTTGAAGGTGATTCCTGTACGCGACAACTCGGTGGGACGCGCGTTGGCTGCAGCTTGCTGCGTCAGCGCGCGCACATACCAGAATTCACCGGGGAAGCCTGGGAACGGGTAATAAGCGCCTGCGGCAACACCACGTATCACAAATTCGCCTTGCGCGTTCGGTCTGCCGAACACTTGCGCAACATCGAAGTGGTTGGCCGTGAGGTCCTTTCCCATGCGCCGCCAGGGGAGCGAGACTTCATCGAGCGCCAGCGGCTTGGGCGGAGCGCAACTGAGCGTGGGCGGTGCTGCTTCAACGACCACACGCCCGGCGAGTGAACCCAGCGGCAAGAGCGTGAGCGTCACATCGGCTATGTCCGTGTTTTTCACGCTGACGCGGCGCGGTGCAGAAACAGCGCCGTTTTGCGCGCCTTCGCTGCTGCGCGCGATGAGTTCGTATTCGCCTTCGGGAACGCCGGCGAATACGAATCCTTTCAGCGCCGCATTGGGTTGGACGTTGGTGACGGCGAACTGTTCGCCGCTCGCGGCCCGATGCAATGACACGATGGTGTAGCCAGCCGGCGCATTGGCTGTTGCTGCGACAGCCGCGACCGTGCCGCTGATGGAATGACCGCTTTCGCTCACATAACGAATGTCAATGCCGGTGGCCTCGGCGCCCGCGCGCACTTCAACCGCTTGCGCAGTTTCGCGCGGGCCTGAGGGATGATAGGACGGCAACTCTTTCTGATATTGATAGGCCGTCGTTTGCGCCGGCGAGCGCACGGGCGCATTGGCGACGATGAGATAAGCACCGGGCTGCAATCCGTACAAGCGATAAACGCCGCGATCATCGGTGCGTTGCGTGTAGCTGTAATCGCTCGCCCGTTCGTTCGCAGCGTCTGAAGCGTTGCGCATCCTCTGCGCGCTGACACTGACGGCTACGACAGGCTCGCCACGCGCATTGGTGACGCGCCCGGTGATGACGCCGCCTTTGAGCAATTTGAGCGTGACCGTTTCGCCCGTGCGATAGGCGCGCCCGGAATCGGGTTGAATGTAAGCGGGCATTCGCACGGTGAAAATGTATTGACCTTCCGCCAAGCTGGCGAAGCTGAACTTTCCTTCTTCATCGCTGACGGTCGTGCGCGATGCGCCGCCAGCGCGGCCAAACATCATGATTTCGACATCCGCCTGCGGTTGCTCTTCTTCATCAACCACCCGCCCAGTGAGCGAACCGCTGCTCGTGGCGGCGGGTTTAGGAGCGGTGGGCGGTGTATTCGCTTGCTGCGCGCGACTGTGCAATGACCCAACGCCGATCAAGCAACAGAGGCTCAAGTAAAACAATATGCGTTTCATCGCCGTTCCTCCTTTTGACTGAGATCAAGCGTCAGCGTGACCTGCGTCTCACCGGTTTCGCCCAACACAACTTCCTGTCTGACCGGTGGACGGCGCAACACGAGCGGCAAGCTGGCACGTGGAAAATCAGGCGGCAACGAAACGTTGACCGATAATTCGTAAGCCCCGGCGTGCATAAATTCCATCACGAATTTGCCGCGCGTATCCACATCAGCCGATCTGCCCATTGGCATTTCCACTGGAGGATTTTTGTAGGCGGCTATCACACGCAGACGCGCCTGTGGCGGCAGGCTGCCGCCGACGATTTACACCTGACCGCGCAGCGTGGCGTTGCTGTAACTCAGCACCAGGCGCAAGCCGCTGAGTTGTTCGCCGCCGCTCACTTCAAAATTATTCGGCAAGGCTTGACCGTTGCGCTCAATGCGCACAAGGCTGAATCCGCCAAGCGGCCCATTGCCGGAAGCCCAAAACTGATAACGGCCCGGCGGCAACCCAGCGGTGCGAAAGCTGAGGTCTTTGGCTATCGTCACGAGGCTGTCGAACGGTGCTTGCGAGGCTGGTTGCGGCGATGCTGCCGAACCCGCTGGGCGAAATAGCCTAAACAGCCGCAACGACATTTGCTTCACCTGCGCGCGCACGGACGGATCGCGCAGGTTATCCAAAACCAGCACGCCGCTGAGCGTGGCCCCGCGTTTGACGATGACTTCAACCCGGTTCGTGCCTTCGCCGGTCACTTCAAAGGGAACGGGTTCGGCAAAATACTCGCTGTTAATCGGGCGGGTCGTTTGCACCAGCACGCGATAACGCCCCGGCGGCACTCGCTCAAGACGCAACTCGCCTTTGCTGTCGGTCGGCTCAGTGCCCCGACCCGCCGGCCAGTTCGATGCGGTGTCAGGCAGCACACGCGTGTAATTGGCATAAAGATTGGGAACGGGCCGTCCCGTCTCCGCTTCAGTCACATGCACGATGACATCTGACGTGCGCTCTCTTGCGCCAAAGCGAATATCTATGCCGTCCGTTTCACTGCCCGCAGTAACCTCGACCGGTTTGGCCTGCGCCGCATCCAGCGTGCCGGCGTGGTAAGTCAACAGATGACGGCGCGAATTGCTGTTGAAACGCGGCGCTTGATCGTCAAAGCCCGCCGCCACCAGAT
>JANOWX010000913.1:0-7546 GCA_031418175.1 Acidobacteriota bacterium
ACGATCTTTCCGCAGCGAATGGAAATTGATTTCGTGCGTGTTTATCAACGAAAGTAACCAGTGGTATGAAGAAGAGGCTATGCCGGAGAAAACCAGACATAGCCTCAAACCAAAAGGAAATTCGTCAAACTTCTCAACCCCCGGCTTATTGCTGAATCGGCTTGACCGCCGCCGGATAAACGCCGCTGTCCGCCGCCTCTTTCGCCAGCGCATTCAAATCGGCGATCAATGCATTGGCTTCACCGATGACTTTGTCGAGTGCGGGTTTGACTTCGGCGAGTTGGCGCATCTGCACTTCGGTGGGCCGCGAGGTTGAAGCCATGATGCCGCCTTTCAAACCGCTCAGGCGGAAGCGCAGGCTGCGTTGCAGGCTTTCAAAGTTGCCCGAGGCGATGGCCTCTTCGATGCTGGCGCCGAAATGCACGCCGACCGGCGCGAACTTTTTGGCGAAGGCTTCGAGCTTGGTCTTGAGCGTGGCGGGCGCGTCTTTGTTGTCTTTGGCCGCATTCTGAATTGCGCGGTAGCGTTCGTTCATCGCCATGACACTGTCGCTGGCGGCGTTGAAACGTTTCTGCAGTTGATGCAATTCCATTGCGGCGTCAAACGCGGCCTGGCGATCTGCCGCGGCAATCGTGATGTCGGGGTCGCCTTGCACGGTGAAACTTTGTGGGCCGATCTCTTTGCCATCCGCTTTCAGCGTGACGGAGTATTGGCCGGGCAGCACGTACGGCCCGGTCAAACCGCCGCCGCCAAAACCACCGCCACCACCACCACCACCGCCGCCGCCGCCGCCAGGGCCTTGACCGGGTTGCGGACGCGGCGCGGGCAACGGCTCTACGCGCAAGTCCCAGAGCACTGAATTCAAGCCAGCGGCATTTTTGTCTTTCAAAGCCGGGCCAGTAAGTTCACGCACGACCTTGCCTGACGCATCTTTGATCGTCAGCGCGACAGCCTTGGCTGCCGCTTTCAAGTGGTAGTTGATCGCTGCACCGCGCGCCGGATTCTCTCCCAGAAAAGTCATGTCGCCTTCAAAGTCGCGGCTGCGGTCGCCGGCCGGATTCATGATCGTGGCGTTGCTGACGGCAAACACGAAGGCGTCGGCCTGGCGCGCCTGGGCGAATTGTTGCAGCGGCGTCAGGTCGTCAAGAATCCAGATGCCGCGTCCGTGCGTAGCGAGCAGCATCGCGTTGTCGCGCGGGTGCAGCGTGATTTCGTAAATCGGCACGGTCGGCAGGTTGGCTTTGAGCCGCGTCCACTGTTTGCCGCGATCAAAGCTGGCATAAAGGCCGCGTTCGGTGCCCAGATACAGCACGTCGGGATTCTTGAGGTCTTCGGTGATGGTGCGCGCGACTTCACCTTTGGGCAGATCGCCCGCGATGGCTTGCCAGGATTGGCCGTAATCGCGGCTGGCGTAAACATACGTGTTGAAATCGTTGCCACGATGGCCGTCAAAGGTCGCGTAAACCGTCGCTTCGTCAAAGCGCGACGGCGCGACGCGCGAGACATAAGTGCCTT
Source organism: Acidobacteriota bacterium (assembly GCA_031418175.1). Lineage (GTDB taxonomy): Bacteria > Acidobacteriota > Blastocatellia > RBC074 > RBC074 > JACPYM01. The sequence goes on from JANOWX010000913.1 coordinate 1,516, forward strand.
TCGCCAGGCCCGGCACTTTGCCGGTGATGTTTTCCCACTTCGCGCCGTCATCTTTCGACACGCTCAGCACGCCGTCATCAGAGCCGGTGTAATACAGGCCCGCTTGCTTGGGCGATTCAGCAAAGCTGACGAGATTGCCATACGAACCGACGCCGTCGTTCTTGGCGATGTTGATGTCTTTGGCTTTGACGCCCAACAACTCAAAGGTTTCGCGGTCGGTGTTGCCGGTCAGGTCTGCGCTGACGGCTTTCCACGAATGGCCGCGGTCGGTGGATTTGAAGAGGCGATTGGCCGCCACAAAAATCGTCGCCGGGTTGTGCGGCGAGAGCGACATCGGCGTATCCCAGTTCCAGCGATACGGCTTCTCGCCGGCTTCTCCTGTCATTGGCGGTTCGGGGCGGATGGGTTTGCGTTCATTGGTCACGCGGTCAACGCGCACCATACGCCCGTCCTGCGATTCGGCGTAAAGGATGCGCGCATCAGTCGGATCAAGCAGCCCGACGAAACCGTCGCCGCCGTTGATGACGAACCATTCATCCAGGCCGATGCCCGAAGCCGAACGCACTGCCGACGGGCCGCACCACGTGTTGTTGTCCTGCAAACCGCCGCAGACATTGAAGGGCACAGAGTTGTCATAACTGACGTGATAGAACTGGCTGACCGGCAAATTGCGCAACCAAACATAGGTTTTGCTCTTGTCGTAGCTGATGCCGACGCCACCGTCGCCGCCGAGTATGACGTGATCAGAGTTGGCCGGGTTGATCCAGGCGGCGTGAAAATCTACGTGAATTTTATTTGCGCCATCGCCTCTGAACGTCTTGCCGCCGTCGTCAGAGACGTGCAGCGAAACGCCGAGCACATAAATGCGCTGGTCGTTGTTCGGGTCAATGCGAATCTGGCTGAAATACATCGGGCGCGGATTGGTCGCGCTCATCTTTGTCCACGAAGCGCCCGCGTCATCGCTGCGATAGGTGCCGCTCTCTTTCGGATGTTCGAGGCGCGCATAAAGCACGTTCGGATTCTTGCGGTATACGTCCAGCCCGATGCGGCCCAGTGCGCCTTCAGGAATACCCTTGGTCAGCTTCGCCCAGGTGCGTCCGGCATCGGATGATTTCCAAATGGCGCTGCCGGGGCCGCCGCCATTCATGCCCCAGGGCGCGCGGCGGCGCTGATAGGTCGCGGCGTAAAGCGTCTTGTTATTCGACGGATCCATCACCAACTCGGTCGCGCCCGTGTGTTCATCGGTCGCCAGCACGCGCTGCCACGTCAAGCCGCCATCGGTTGTTTTATAAACACCGCGCTCGCCGCCCGCGCCCCACAATGAACCGAGCGCCGCGACGTAAACGACATCGTGGTCTACAGGATCAACGATGATGCGCGCGATGTGCTTCGATTCGCGCAGCCCCATGTTCCGCCACGTCTTGCCGCCGTCGGTGGATTTGAAAACGCCCTCGCCCCACGAAGAGCTTTGCCGGTTGTTGTTCTCGCCCGTGCCGACCCAGACGTGATTGGCGTCGTTGGGCGGGATGGCGATGTCGCCGATGGACGAAGTCGTCTCGTTGGTGAATTGCGCCTCAAAGGTCGTGCCCTGATTGACGGTCTTCCACAATCCGCCGGTGGCCGACGCGACATAAAAGACAGCGGGATTGCTTTCGAGCACGGCGAAATCATCAATGCGGCCCGAGGGCGTGGCGGGGCCGATTTCGCGGAAGTGCAGTTTGTCGAGCGGCGCGGTGGTGGTTGTCGCGCCGTTTTGTGTGTGGCCGACCGGCAGCACGGAAAATACGAAAGCCAGTGCCAACAAAAAGCCAATGCCAATGCGGGTAACGATGCGTTGAGATGCCATAACGCGTTCCTCCTGGAAGTTGAACCGACGGGTTGTGATTTGGAATTGCGACTGCGCGTGCACGGTAACAGGCGTGCTGGCGGCAGGCAAGCAAGGCGATTGCCAATGCTGACGATGAGGACGGTACTTGCTTTGGGACGGTTGCCGGATTTTCAGGGCACGCCAACCACCAATAAAGCAGAATTTTTTCGCTGGCGTGGCGGGATTCAGCTTTGACCTGCGCATGTGTAGGTGTGGGGCGGTAAGGGGCGACCGCTCAAACATTGGCAAACACAGCAATACGCAAAAGTAGGAGGCGCAATGAATCCCCAAACCTTGAACGCAATCAACGCGGGTCTGGCCGCGACTTGGCTATTCCTGAGCTGGACTTGCACGGTGTTGGCCGCGCTCTTGTCTGGTGGCTTCATCGCCGGTTGCCTGGGCGGCGCGCTCTGGCAATTGGCGGCGGAAGCTTGGCAGGGCTTGCAGCATTTTCACCTAACACTTGCAACCATCAGCGGGCCACGCACGCGCCGCGCGTTGCGTGTGTTGTTGGTGTGCGGCTGTGTGACGACGGCGGCACTGGCCCAGCGACCGGCACGGCAATCAGCACAGTCGGCGAAACGCGCGGCTTCAGGCTTGTGATTTTCGTCGGTTGATGAAGTTCCGGCGCTATTTGCCCTTGACGTAATCCACCGAATCATAGACTGTACGCGCGTCTCAGCCAGCATAAGGCCACACGGGTTTAGACAATCAGGACTGTGTTTTTAGCGCCGTTATTACCAGCGCATTTTTCAGATATAGCTCATACGCTGCCTCCGTTTGAAATGCCGGTGGGGCAGCCCACCTGCAATGACGCCTGAACACAAGCAACCTGAGCGGCCCGCCGCCTTTATTTTTTTCGCCTGAGTGGCGGGTTTCGGCCCGCAATTCCGCCTGTGTCCGTGAAGGCAGTTTTTGTAACGCGACGCCAGCCCAATCCATGCTGGGCTGACCCGCGCCAACCGCAACAATCTAACGAGAGAAGCGCGCCCGGCAACGCATTCTGTTGAGCGGGGCTTGCGCTTTGCCACGTGCGCGCCGGTTTTGGCTCAAGCCAAGCCCGGCGGCATCCTGGCGCGCCAAGCGTCAACACCGAACAGTCATACGCGGAGTCATTTATGTCGCAATGCGACGCCCTGAAACAATGAAAACGGCAGGGCCGAATGTCCAACAAGCTGCCAGCTTGTCGTTGACCCTGAATGCGACCGACTTGAAGCCCACGACAAGCTGGCAGCTTGTCGGACATTTTCAGCGGAGGAACTATGGATACCGAAACCTTGAACGTCATGAACGAAGGCATGTATCTGGGTCTGGGGCTGCTGCTCAAAATCTTCGCGCTGCTGTTCAGCAGCGTGGCCGCCGTTTACCTCGCCGTCACGCTCGGCGCTATCGCCTGGCTCTGTTATGCAGAGGGCCACTGGCCCACCCGCCACACAATGCCGAAACCAACGGAGCCGGTTGTTGCCGGCTGGCCGGTGTTACTGAACACAGAAGAGGATGCCGGCATTGATGCGGGCCTCGACGACAGCTTGGCCGTGCGCGGGGCGCGCCGCGAACGGGCTGCAATTTTCCGCGCCCAACCGTTCCCCCCTGTTTCCCAAACCGGACTGTAACAACAGTCAATTCACCAAAGGAGCTTCACTATGCAACGCACACTCAATTTGTCCCTGCTGGCCGCCGGCACGTTGTCGGCTGCATTGTTGTTCGGCGCTTGCGGTTCGACGCCGGGCAATGAGGCGAGCGGCGAAAAGAAAGACGCCGTGGCTGCCGCCGCCGCGCCCGACCAAGCGGCCGCGCCGCGCCAACGCTACCATGTCGTCGAGACGCAAATTAAACCCGGCATGATGGATGCCTATCAGGATTTCACGCGCAAGGAGACAGTCGCGGCCTATCAGAAAGCCGGCGTCAAGGAGTTCAGCTACTACACGCGCGCGAACCTGGGCGAAGGCGGCTGGGTGGTCTCGCTGCGGCCCATCGAAGACCTGAAGCATTTCGACGAACCCAGCCTCTTGGTCAAGGCGCTGGGCGAGGCGGGCGCCAAGGCCTTTGGCGCCAAACGCGCGCAGTTCGTGGTCAATTCGCGCAGTTACATAATGCAATCGCGGCCTGAACTGAGCCACCTGCCAAATCCGAACGTGCCGGACAAGCTGGCCTTCGTCGCGCGCAACAGCATCGCGCCGGGCCGCACGGCAGATTTCGAGAACTGGATCAAGAACGACACCTTGCCCATCATCAAAAAAGCCAATCCCAAAGGCTCCTTCGTGGGCCGCGTCGGGCTGGGCGGCGATAGCAACGAGTACCACACCGTGGTGCTGGTGGATTCGTTCGCCGACTATCAACGCTATTCAGAGGCCTTGCAGAAAGAAGGCTTCGACAAGGTCGCGCCCAAGGCCGCGGGCATCGTCGCGCACCGCGAATCGGCGGTCTACCGCTTCGTGCCGGAGTTAAGTATTCCGCAGCCGGTCGTGGCGCAGAAAAAGTAGCCGAGCGTGCTGTGACCGTACCGCGCGCGTGAGCCAGCGGCGTGGCAACGTTACGCAATTTGCGTAACCGCCACGACTCCGCTTGCCGCCGCGCGCGGCACGGTCACGCGCTGTCTGAGCACAAGCAGTTTTCGCAACACAACCAAAACCCCACACATCCACCGGCTGTGCAAACAGCCCTAACAAAAAAAAAGGAGCATCACCATGAAACCACAACGTTTCTTTCGCGCCCGTTTGTCGAATTGCGTCCGCCTGCTGGCGTTGCTGTTGAGCGCCTGGCTGCCGCTTGCCGCGCAAGCCCAGACCGCGCCCGCTGCGCCGAAATACGCCATGCTCGAATACATCAAGTTCGAGCCGGGCAAGGCCGCCGAGTACCGCAAGGTCGAACAGGAAGTCTGGGTGCCCATTCACCGTGAACGCGTCAAGGCGGGCATCATCCGTGGCTGGACGCTGTGGAACCGCACATTGCCAGGCGGCGGGGCTTACGAATACGACGCGCTCATCATCACCAGCTTCGACAGCTTCGCCAATGTCGGCAATCCCTATCCGGCGGGCATTATGAACAAAGCCCACCCCAACCTGACGCCGCAACAAGTCACCGAAGCCACCGGCGCGCGCACCGGGGCCACGCGCCGCATGGTCAAGACCGAACTCGTCGCCATTCTCGACAACACGACTTGGCCGGCTGCCGATCAGCCGATGCCGCGCTATTTGTTCGTCAATTACATGCAGCCCGAATACGGCAAGACCAATCAGTATGTGACCCTGGAGCGCAGCGCCTGGAAGACGGTGCATCAGGAGCGTGTCAATCAAGGCATCCTGCGGTTGTGGGTCTTGTTGGGCGCGCGCATCCCGACAGGCACCGACCGGCCTTACAGCCATTTGACCTTTGAGGCCTACGACAAATTCGAGCAGTTGGAAAACCGCTATCCACCCGGCGTGTTCGCCAAGCTGGGCACGGCGGAAAAGCAGGCCGAGGTCAGCGCGCAAACCGGCGCCTTGCGCAAACTGGTGCGCAATGAGTTGTACACGCTGGTGGATGCGGTGCGCTGACGCTGGCGCAATCCCGTTCACCATCACCCTTCACGCTTCAACCCAAAAAGGAGATCGCAGCATGAAAAAGTTCATTCAAATTATGTTACTGATTTGCTTCGCGCTGAGCGCTACGCAAGCAATGGCGCAGGACGCAGCCACCACCAATGGCCCGGTCTGGCGCATCCTGTACGTCAAAATCAAACCCGGAAAAACGGCTGATTATACGAAGTGGACCCGCGAATACCGTCTCCGCATTCTCGCTGAGCAGAAGAAAGCGGGGTTGATCTTGGACTACAAGTTCTTCACGAAACCGACCGGCGACAACTCACCCAATGATTGGGACATCGCCGCAGCGGTGATGTACCGGAACTATGCCGAGGCTCTGGATCCGAGTGAAGAAAGAGGGAGAAAGGGACAGGAGATCAGAGATAAGGTCTTCGGCTCGGCTGAGAATCAACGGAAGGTGTTCGCGGAACTGCGCGACCCCAGCAGCGAGGTTGTTTCCAGCCGCATTATTCGAGAATTGATCTACAACCCGGTCAAGCCCGCTGGCTCCGGCAATTGATCACTTCTGGGTACGCAGCGCTTCCAGCGTGCGGGCGTGGCGAGTGACGCATTGGCTATCAGTGGGTTTGCCAATCAGTCC
>JANOWX010000914.1:0-3025 GCA_031418175.1 Acidobacteriota bacterium
GATGGCATCTTGTCCTTGCCCAGACGGGACAAGCTGCCATCTTGTCCCACGGGTCGCACGCATCTGAAAACCGCTCTAAGTGCGCGCAATGAAATCAGCCACGACCTGCGCCAACTCCTCGCCTTTGTCTTCCTGCAAAAAATGACCTGCGCCAGTGATGGTGACGTGGGGCTGTCCTTGTGCGCCGGGCACCAGTTTTTGAAAGACGCGCTCGCCGCCGCGCGTCACGGCGTCGCCATCGCTGAAGGCCGTCAACAGCGGCTTTTGCCAGCGGCGCAAGACTTCCCAAGCGGCGCGATTGGCTGTGGCTGCCGGATCATCCGGTGAAATGGGCACCAACAACGGGAACTGGCGCGCGGCCGCTTTGTAAGTGTCGTCAGGGAAGGGCGCGTTGTAGGCGGCAATGACTTCGGGCGCGAGTTCGGTCAGGCAGCCGCCCTTGATGATGCCGCCGACGTGGAAGTTCTCGACCGTTTGCGAATACTCGCGCCAACGCATGAAGCCTTCGGTCATCGGTTGATCGCCGGTCGGCAGGCCAGTGTTCGCCACGACGATGCGCGCGAAACGCGCTTCATTTTCCGCCGCGACGCGTAAGCCCAACAGCCCGCCCCAATCCTGCCCAAACAGCGTGACGTTTTGCAGGTCAAGGGCTTTGACAAACGCGGTGACGAAATCTACGTGCAGTTGATAGCTGTACTGCTCGCGCCGTGGCAGCTTGTCCGAACGTCCGAAGCCGATCAGGTCGGGTGCGATGGCGCGCTGGCCGGCGGCGGTCAGGATGGGAATCATCTTGCGATAGAGATAACACCACGAAGGTTCGCCGTGCAGCAGCAAGACGGGCGCTGCGTCAGGCGGCCCTTCGTCCACGTAGTGCATGCGCAAGCCGTCGAGTTCGACGTAATGCGGCGCGAAGTCGTAGCCGGGCAAGTTGGCGAAGTGTTCAGCGGGCGTGCGTAAAAATTCCATTGATTGCTCCTGGTTGAATTGTTGTTGATTTGAATCGGTTGTTGCGCGGCCTTTAATAAACCGGCGCGGCGGGGATTTCAATGGGTGAGGAGCAGATTCTGTTTGCGGCGCGCCCGCAGCCAGCTCACCAACAGCACCGCGCATAACACCACGCCGAACCAACGCGCCGCGCCGTGCCCAAAAACCACCGTGCCGTTGAAGAGCATAAAAACAAAGAACCCGTGCCACGCCGCCATCAGCCACACTGGCCGCCGCGCATAACTCGCCAAGCCGCGCGCCCACCAAGCGGACACATCCAACGTCCACAACAGTGTGAATGCATAATTGACATAGACGCCACCGCCCCAGGCCCAGCCGATGGTCGCGCCGGTCTGCCGCGCGGTCTCGCGGTAGGCGGCCCAATGGCTCCAGGCGTGATAGAACTGGAAGGCGCAGGCGACGTGCGCCAGAAAGCAGCCGCACCCCAGCGTCCAGGCCCAGCGTGCCGCACGCAGCCAAGCGGGCCGTCCGTGGTTGAAGAGGAATAGCGCCGCGCCGCTGACGTAACCGCCCAGCGCCAGCCAAATGGTGAGGCGCGTTAAGAGTTCGCCGGTTTGCATAGGTCATTTTGCGGAAGCGCGCGTTGGCGCAAGCGCGCCAGTTGCGCTAGTCTGTCGGCTCAAATCACAACTTCATTTTTCGGATGTACGCAGTATGTTTGCAACAGCAGTTTCGAGATCGTTACTCATTACGGCAATCCTGCTCGCCGGGTTTCAAGCGGTGGCGGCGCAGGACGACCCCAACGGACAATACGTCGTCATCGCGGCGGCGACGCTCAATGGCGAGACGCGCGAGATCAGCGCGCCGATTGAACCGAGCGTGCTGCGGCTCTTTTTCAACGTGCAGACGCAGGGCGAGATCAAGTGGGAAATCATCTCGCCGCTCGGGCGCCCGGCGCAGCTCAACGGCGGCAATGTCAGCGTCACCGAGGCCAATGGCAAGCGTTCAGTGGCGCTTTGGGATCCGCGCCCGGGGTTGTGGAAAGTGCGGCTGACCGGGGCGGGGCTGTACAGCCTGAACGTTATTTCGCAGAGTGAAATCTACGCCTGCTGTATGAATGTCGTCGGGCGGCAATTGCAGCCGCTCGAAAAAGTGCAGGCCGCGCGTGGCAGCCGCTTGCAGGCGAATGTTTACGTTTCTGGCAATAATTTGGAAGTAGTGAACTTCCTGCTTGTCAACGAACAGAACGAAATCATCGGGCCGTTGCGCTTTCGCCAAAACGACTATTCCAATCCCACCAACTTTGTCGTGCTGATCGAAGTTCCCGCTCAACCCAGCCGCGTGATGGTGCGCGGGCGCGAACAGAGCGGCAGCAACTTTCAACGCATCTATCCGCAATTGATCGTGCCGACCGTGACGGCCAGCGCTACGCCCGAAACCGCGCCGCCCGTGGCCGTGCCATCCGCCGCCGCGCAGCAGGAATCGCTGGAACGCATGAGCGAGGGCGATTACCGCATCATTCGCGCCCAGGTCATCAGCTACACCGACGAAATGCTGCTGACGGAAAGCGGCAATCCGGTGGGCATACGCTTGCGCTACGCGGTGCGCTTTCCGGTGGAGGGCTATTACGCGCCCTTGCCGAATCTTTATCCCGAACGCATCGGCAACGGCTACACGGGCGCGTTGAGCATGCGCCAGCTTCGCAGTTCGGTGTCGCCGCTGCCCGCAGGCGTCACGCAACCGCAGCAAGTGCTGTATGCCGGGCGCACCATTTACAAACGCGATCAGCCCTATGAATTCACGGTGGATTTGGTCCCGAATTACGTGATTTATAACGAGCAGCAAAAGAAATACTGCCTGCAATCACGCGCCTTTTCGCAAGGCGACATGCGCGAACGCTTTGAGCGTGAGGTGAGAGGTGAGACGCGCTTGCGTTACCGCTTCTCGATTTCGGGGACGGATTATGATGGCCGCCAGCCGACGCTCACCGAGAAGGGCTACGCGCCGGGCATGTGGTATGCGAGCTTGTTGAAAGAAGGCGCGGTGGAGTGTCAGTAAAAATGCGGAATGCGGAATGCGG
>JANOWX010000915.1:0-16863 GCA_031418175.1 Acidobacteriota bacterium
AGCGCAGGCCGAGAAATTCGCAGAGGCGTTGGCGGCATTCGACGAACGCCCGGCGGCGCATCCTGGGGTGCATCCGCGGCTGATTCGGGCGCAAAAGGAAGTGGTTGCCAGCGAATTGGAAGTCTTGCGCGTGGAGTTGGCGGCGTATGAAAGGCTGCGGCGCAAGAAGGGCGGACTGCGTCGGTTGAAAGTGATCGCGGAGTTGCCGGAGTTGCTGGTCGAGGCGCGCATTGCGGCGGGGCTGACGCAAGCGGCGCTGGCGCAAAAACTGGGTTTGCGGCCGCAGCAGATTCAACGTTACGAAGCGACCAATTACGCGCAGGCGAGTCTGGCGCGCATACAGGAAATCGCTGGCGTCCTTGATGCCGTCGCGCAACAGCAGTGACAGGCGCTCACGCAAATTCACTCAAGCCAACCGAATGAAACAGGTAATTCAAAATTTTCGCTCCGGCGTGCTTAAGGTAGACGAAGTGCCGGAGACGATGGTCAAACGGGGCGGCGTGTTGGTGCGCAATGTGGCTTCGTTGATCAGCGCGGGCACCGAAAAGATGGCGGTGGATTTGGCGCAGCGTTCGTTGGTCGGCAAGGCCAAAGAACGGCCCGATCTGGTCAAACAGGTCTTGGGCAAGCTGCGGCGCGATGGGCTGATGAGCACGCTGAATACGGTCAAGGCGCGGCTCGATACGCCGCTGGCGCTGGGCTACAGTTGCGCTGGGGTAGTGTGCGAGGTGGGGCCGGGGGCCGAAGAGTTTCAGGTGGGCGACCGCGTGGCTTGTGCGGGGATGAATTATGCCTCGCACGCCGAGACGGTCTTTGTGCCGAAGAATTTGACGGTCAAGTTGCCGGAGGGAGTGAGTTATGAAGACGCGGCGTGCGTGACGCTGGGCGCGATTGCGTTGCAGGGCGTGCGCACGGCTGAGGTCAAATTGGGCGATGCGGTGGCGGTGATCGGCTTGGGTTTGCTGGGGCAGTTGACGATTCAGATTTTGAAAGCTGCGGGATGCCGCGTGCTGGGCATTGATCTGGAAGTGGGCAAGCTGGCGTTGGCTCGACAGTTGGGCGCGGATGCGGCGGTGTTGCGCGGCGCTGATGTCGAGTTGGCGGTGGCGCAATTCAGCGGCGGTTACGGCGTGGATGCGATCATCATCACGGCGGCGGCAGAGACGAATGATCCGGTCGAATTGGCGGGTGTGATCGCGCGCGACCGGGCGATTGTTTCAATGGTGGGTGCTGTGAAGTTGGAAGTGCCGCGCAAGGTTTATTACGAAAAGGAATTGCAACTGCGGCTTTCGCGTTCGTATGGGCCGGGTCGCTACGACGCGCAATACGAAGAGCAGGGTGTGGATTATCCGATTGGCTATGTGCGCTGGACGGAGCGGCGCAATATGCAGGAGTTCTTGCGGCTGGTGGCGGTGAAAGCCGTGCGCTTGGAGCCGCTCATTACGCATCGCTTCCCGATTGCGCAGGCCGCGCAGGCCTACGACATCATCACGGGCAAGACGGCGCAACCGTATCTGGGCATCTTGCTGACCTATCCCGAACGCGTCGCGCCGAGCACGCGGCTGATGGCGTTGAAGCCGAATGCGCGCAAAATGGCTGCTGTTACTTTGGGCGTGATCGGTGCAGGCAATTTCGCCAAGAGCGTGTTGTTGCCGCGTTTGGCAAAGGCTGAAGGGGTGAGTCTGGTTGGATTGGCGACGGCGACCGGGCGGAATGCGAAAGCGATTGGCGAACAGTATGGCTTTGGGTTTTGCACGACCGATTACCGCGAGTTGCTGGATCGCGCTGAGATCAACACCGTGCTGATTGCGACGCGGCACGATACGCACGCGCGGCTGGTGGCGGAGGCGTTGCGCGCGGGCAAGACGGTTTATGTCGAGAAGCCGCTCGCCATAAGCGAGGACGGTTTGAATGAGGTCGCCGAGGCCGTGGCGCAAACGGGCGGGCAGTTGCTGGTCGGCTTCAACCGGCGGTTTTCGGCGTTGTCGGTCGCGTTGAAAGAGAGTTTTGAAAACGCCGGGCCGCTGGCGATCACTTATCGAGTCAATGCGGGCGCAGTGCCCAAAGAGAGTTGGATTCAAAACGAAGAGGGCGGCGGGCGCATCGTGGGCGAGGTTTGCCATTTTGTGGATTACCTGCAATTTTTGACCGGGGCCGAACCGGTGGAGGTTTTTGCCTACGCTGCCGGTGCCGACACGTTGAGCATCGTCGTGAAATTCAGCGACGGCTCGGTTGGCAACATCAATTACTTTGCGACGGGCGACCGCAGCTTCCCGAAAGAGCGCGTCGAAGTCTATGGCGGCGGGCGCGTGGCGGTGCTGGATGATTTTCGCGTGCTGGAATGTTGGCGCGATGGCAAACGCAAGGTGACGAAACGGCTGGCGCAGGACAAAGGTTTCGATCAGGAATTGGCGGCGTTCGTGGCCGCCGCGCGTGTGGGCGCGGTCATGCCGATTGCCTGGCGCAGTCTGTATCTGACGACGCTGGCGACGTTGAAAATCGAGGCCGCGTTGCGCTGTGGGCAGCCGGAACAGCTTCAGTGAACCTGGCGCTGTTGTTACGCACGCTGCCCTATCTGCGCTGGGAACAGGTGTTATACCGGCCCTGGCGCGCGGCGCAGTTTTCGCTGTATCGCGCCTGGCCGCGCTTGACAGCAAGGTGGACCTCAGCCGATAAAGTCTCACCATTTTCTCCCCCGCCAACGATTGCAACGTTCAGACAGGTCTTTGAAACAGAGCTAGCGCATCTGTGTGTGCCGCTTGACGCAGCGGATGTGCGTTGGGCCGGGTTGCCGGAGGGCCGCTTTACCTTGCTGAATCGCACCTGTCATCTTCCACAGCCGGATTGGAACCGGCGTTATGAAAGCCATTTGTGGAACTATCACCTTCACTATTTTGAGTCTGCCGTATGGTGCGCGCGCGTTTGGGTTGAACGCGGCGAGGCGCGTCACTGGCAGGCCTGCCGCGCGCTGATTGAAAGCTGGCTGCAGCAGGCGCGCGTGGGCGTGAGCGATGGCTGGGATGCCTATCCTGTTTCGCTGCGCATCGTCAATTGGATTTATGCGTATTGCCTGCTGGCCGAACGTGAAGCCGGGAGCGCGTTTCAGACGCGCTGGCGGGCGAGCATCTATCAGCAATTGGATTTTCTGAGCCGCCATCTGGAACATCACCTGCTGGCGAATCACTTGTTGAAAAACGCGAAGGCGCTGGTGATCGGCGGCTTGTTCTTTGCGGAAAAACGCTGGCTTGAATTGGGGCAGCGTTTGTTGTGGCGCGAATTCGCTGAGCAGGTGTTGCCGGATGGCGGGCATTACGAACGCGCGCCGATGTATCACGCGCAGGCGTTGGGCGATTGGCTGGAATGTTTTGCGTTGTTGCGGGCGTTTGGCTGTTTGGTAAAAGAGGAAGCCATGCTTGCGCAACGCTTGCGCGCGATGGCTGGGTTTTTAGAAGGCACGAGTTACACCGACGGCACGCTGGCGCAGTTCAACGATTCGGCGAATGTGGAAGACACGCGCCCGTTGCTGGAAGCTGCCGCGCGCGTTTGCGGGTACGAAGCGGATCACTCGCCGCGCGACTTTCCGCAGACAGGCTATTTCGTCTGGCAATCCGCTGATGCCCGCGAAAAGCTGATCGTGGATGCGGGGCCGCCGTCAGTGGCCTATAACGCGGCGCACGCGCACTGTGATTTGTTGAGCTACGAATTGCGCTTTGACGGCAAGCCGTTTATTGTGGATTCAGGTGTTCACGGTTACGGTGGCGATCCTTTCCGCGCCTACTGCCGTGCGACGCAGGCCCACAACACAGTGAAATTCGACGGGCGCGAACAGTCCGAAATCTGGGGCGCCTTCCGGTTGGCGAGACGCGCCGAGGTGCTGGCTGCGGCTTTCACCGACAGCGGGCAGGGCGATGCAATGTCCTGGCAGTTTCGCGGCGCATACCGTCCTTATTACGACCGCAATTTGACACATCAACGGCTCATTCAACGGCGCGCGGCCGGCGAATGGGTTGTGACGGACACTGCGCTGGGGAGCGCGGTGCACGAGGCGGAAAGTTTTATCCATTTGCACCCGGCCATAGACGTGCGGCAGGTGCATGACGACGGCTTAGTGATCGAATGCCAAACCGATACGCGCAGCATCCTGATCGAACCGTTCGGCGCCGTGAGCGCCGCCCTGAGCATCGCAGTGATTCGGGGCAACACGATTCCGCAGACCCCGCACGAGCGGCAACAGGCACAGGGGTGGTACTTCCCGAGCTTCGGCGTCGCTCAACCGAATCCGGTCATCTGCTTCCGTTACCGGCCGCAACCGGGAACGGCTTTCGGGTACACGATCAAAACGGTCTAGCGGCGGGCCCGGGCGTTTCGCGTCCTTGCGATTCAATGAAAGTTACCTTCCTCTGTCAGTACTTCCCGCCCGAAATGGGCGCACCCGCCGCGCGCACCTATGAGCACGCGCGTTACTGGGTCGAGAACGGCCACGAAGTCACGGTCATCACCGGCTTTCCGAATCACCCGACCGGCGTCATTCATCCCGATTACCGCAATCAATGGGTCAAGCGCGAAACCGTCGAAGGCATCGAACTGTTGCGCACGCGCATTTACGTCACACCCAACAAAGGCTTCACCAAACGCATTCTCAACTTCCTTTCGTTTTTTGCCTCGTCGCTGTTTTTCGGCACGTTTAAGACCAAACGCCCGGATGTTGTGGTCGGCACTTCGCCGCAATTTTTCTGCGCGGTGGCAGCTTGGATTCTCAGTCGAATCAAGCGCGTGCCTTTCGTGTTTGAAGTGCGCGACATCTGGCCTGAATCGGCGATTGAATTGGGCGTGTTGCAAAACCGCTGGCTGATTCGCGCGTTGGAAGCGATTGAAATGTTTCTCTATCGCCAGGCCGACGTGATTATTCCGGTGGCCGAATCCACCAAGCCCTATTTGATCGAAAAAGGCATCCCAGCCGAAAAGATCAAGATCGTGCCCAACGGCATTGACGCCAAATATCTGGCCTTGCCCAGCGCCACGTCGGAGCAAGCCCGCGCCGAATTGGGCTTGGCAGACAAATTCATCATCTCGTACATCGGCACGCACGGCATCTCGCACGCGTTGAGCGTGGCCTTGCGCGCGGCAGATAAATTGCGCGACGACCCGCGCTTCCACTTCCTGCTGATTGGCGAGGGCGGGGCCAAGGACGAACTCAAACAATTGGCGGCGGAGTTGAAACTGCCCAACGTTACTTTCATGAAGGCGCAGCCGCGCGAACGCCTGCTCGCGTTTTATCGCGCCAGCGACGTCAGCCTGGTGCCGTTGCGCCGCCTGCCGGTCTTTCAAAAAGTCCTGCCCTCGAAACTTTTTGAACTGATGGGCAATGGCTGCCCGATCATTTGCAGCGTCGAGGGCGAAGCCGCCGCGCTAGTCAAACGCGCCCAAGCCGGCCTGTGCATCGAACCCGAAAGTGTCGAAGCCTTGCTCACAGCCATTCGCCAATTGCACGCCGACGCGCCTTTGCGCCAGCAAATGGGCGACAACGGCAAACAATTCGTCACGACGTACTACCTGCGTTCGATGCTGGCGGATAATTTTCTGAGCGCTCTGGCCGAGGTCAAGACCCGGCGCTGGGCGAGGGCGGATGAACGGCCCAAAGCCGCCGAGCAACAACCTACCATTAGCAATTGACGACGGGCCGATTTGCCCCGGCTCGTTCCGTACTCTTAATCCCTTTCTTTTTTGTTGCTGACACACGCAGCGCGCCGCGAAATTATTTGCAGGTTACTTTTGCAACGGCATGCAAGCTGCGGCGTTCAAGCACTGACGCGTCAGCACGAATTCAGCAAGGAGTAATTATGGCTAGATTCAATGACAGACTCGACCGCGTGAAAATCGCCGCGCCTTGCCACGCCGATTGGGAGCAGATGTTCTCATTCGAAGGCGAGCGCGTGCGCTTCTGTTCGCAATGCAAGCTGAACGTTTATAACCTTTCTGACATGACGCGCAGCGAGGCCAACACCTTGCTTGCGCGCACCGAGGGCCGCTTGTGCGTGCGCTTCTATCGCCGCGCGGACGGCACGGTCTTGACGCAGAATTGTCCGGTTGGTTTGCGCGCTCTGCAGCGCCGGGTCGCGTGGGCGGCGCAAGTGCTGTTTGGGATGGGCTTGAGTTTGCTGGCAGGTTTGGGCTTGGGTAATTTGAAGCCCGTCAGAGAATTGATCGAGGGCGCCGGTTCCCACACGATCGTAATGGGTGGCATCGGGCCGCCTCTGCCAGCGCAGCAGCCCGAAGCGTATTCGGAGATGGGGGACATAGTGCAAATCGAAAAACCGCCGAAACCAATGCGCAAGCGGGTGAAACGCCAGGCCGAATAAGAAACAAGCCGCCTGGGTACGCACCGCTTCCAGCGTGCGGACATGGCGGCAAACCGACTGATGCCGACAGGAGTTTTCCTCCGGCATGAGTTCGTCCGCTGCCGAGCCGCACGCTGGAAGCGGTGCGTACCCAGGCGGTGCGCGTTCCGCTTATTTCTTTTGCTCAGTCACTTCTTTTAACAGCACCGGCACGCCGCCGCGCGTCTTGCTCAACTCCGCTGCTTCCATAAACGCGATAATTTCGAGCGTCTCTTCCGGCTGAATCGGCGGCACGCCCGTTTGGAAGAACTTGATGATCTCGACCAGCAGCGGGCGGTAATCCACCTTCAGCGGCTGAGGTGTCGCCAGCGTAGCCTTCATGCCAAACGCGACGGCGCCGTAATCCGGTTTGCCCTGGGTGATACCTTGCATGGTGCCGAGGCGTCCGTCTTTCCATTTGCCGATGACGATGTCGCCGCCTGCTGATTTGTGGCGCGTGACCGATTCACAGCCCGGCCCTAGCAGCGTGTAAAGCGTTTCGACCGCGTGGATGCCGTACCAGAACAGGTCGGGAAGCTGCGGCTCGAATTTCCCCGGCGTATAGGCAAACGCGCCCGTGATGCCGCCGTGTTTGTCGCTGAGTTTGATGGCTTGCATCTCGGTGGCGAAACGCAAACTGGAAGAGCTGAAAAACGCCACATTCGCTGCCCGCGCCAGCCGCACGATCTCGCGCGCATCGGCATAACTTGCGGCAAACGGCTTATCAATAAACACGCGCTTGCCCGCTTTGAGCACGGGCCGCACCTGATTCAAATGGGGGCGTCCGTCCACACTTGTGAGCAGCACAGCGTCTACCTTCTGGCAAAGCTCTTCAATCGAACTGACTAACTCGACGCCATATTTCTGCTGAATCTCTTCGGCATACTTGTCCACATTGCTGCGGCTGGGTTCGAAATCCGCGCTGCCGCCTTTGAACGCCGCCACGACTCGCGCGCCGGAGATGTGATTCGGATCGTTCTTGTCGTTGAGCAGTTTGGTGAACGCGGGAACGTGCGAGGTGTCAGTGCCGATGATGCCGATTTTGATTTCAGCAGTCTGGGCGGCGGCGTGTGCGGCAAAGCAGCCGAACAGCGCCAAGAGCAGAGTGCAGCGGGTGATGGTTTTCATAATGTTTCGTTGATGGAGTCGGGGTTGAGCAAGGCGGATGAATGTTGATCGAGATAGACCGTCACGTTGCCGTGCGTGCGCAACGCCGAAGCCGGCGCGAGCGGCGAAAGCTCGCCTTCCAAACAATCCTTCACCGCCTGCGCCTTGCGCGCATCGGGCACGATGCAAATGATCTCGGCGGCTTTCAGAATCTGTTTAATCGTCATCGAGATGGCCTGCTTGGGCACGTCGTCCAGCCCGGCGAACCAGCCTTCGCCGACTTGCTGGCGGCGGCAGGCTTCGTCGAGATTGACGACGCTGTAGGCTTCCTCAGTCTCAAAATCGGCGGGCGGATCGTTGAAGGCCAGATGCCCATTTTCGCCGATGCCGACAAAGGCTACATCCACAAGATTGGGCGGCGCGGCCTGAATCAATGCGCCAATCTCGCGGCAAACCCGCGCTGCATCAGCCTCGCCATCCAGCAAATGATGGCTCGTCATTCCGGTTGGTTCGATCAACCGTTCGAGCAGGTATTTGCGAAAGCTGGCCGGATGCGTGAGCGGCAAGCCGACGTATTCGTCGAGGTGAAACATTTCTACACGCGCCCAATCAATGCCGGGCGTTTGCGTCAGTGCCTGCAAGAATTCGAATTGCGACATGCCGGTCGCCGCGATAATGCGCGCTTTGCCGCGCGCCGCGATGGCGTTGTTGATGCTGGCCGCAGCCTGTGCGGCGGCGGCCTGGCCCAATTGGCTTTTGTGGTGGAAGACCCTTAGAATCACGCGCGTTTGCCTCGGTGTGTTCGTGGATTTGAGTGGTATTGCGACAGCGCCGTAGCTTCCCACAGTCATCAATCACATTGCAAGAAATCGTCTCCAGCGGAAGAGAAATAGGCCGCTGATCAACGCAGATAGACGCAGCGATGCGTGTGTTGAAACCGGATTGAATCCGCGTGGTTCTGCGTTCATCAGCGGCAAAGTCTCTTCGCTTTGGCTGGCGAATACGAAAGAGGATCATCCGCATGCTGCAACATTTGACCTCCCTGCTAGGCTTCTTTGTGCTCGCCGCGCTGGCTTGGCTGTGTTCCTCCAACCGCCGTCAGATTCGCTGGCGACCCATTGCCTGGGGGCTGGGATTGCAGTTGCTCATCGGGTTGCTGGTCTTTCGCTTGCCCGGCGCCCGGCAAGCGTTCGTTTGGCTGAACGATGTCGTGATGGCTGTCCTGAATGCTTCTAAAGCGGGGACGAACTTTTTGCTCGGCCCGCTGGCCGCCGCGCCTGGCGAACCGGGCTCAATCGGATTCGTGCTGGCGTTTCAGGCTTTGCCGATTGCGATTTTCATCTCGGCGTTCGCGGCGGCGCTTTATCATTTGCGCTTGTTGCAACCGGTGGTGCGCTTGTTCGCGCGCCTCTTCCATCGCACGCTGGGCTTGAGCGGCGCCGAAGCGCTGTGCAGTTCGGCCAACCTCTTCGTCGGCGTCGAAGCGGCGCTGGTCATCCGGCCCTATTTAGATCGTATGACGCAATCGGAGTTGCTGATGGTGTTGACCTCAGGGATGGCGACGGTGGCCTCGACGACGTTGGGGATTTACGTATTCATGCTGAGCAAGAGCTTCCCGCTAATTGCCGGGCATTTGTTGTCAGCTTCGATCATCTCGATTCCCGCCGCCGTCGTGATGGTCAAACTGCTGTTGCCCGAAACCGGCACGCCCCAAACGGCGGGTACGCTGCCGCCCGATAACGAAACCGAACGCGCGGGCAATCTGATGAGCGCGATCATTGCTGGCGCGATGGACGGGCTACGCTTGGCCGCCGGGATCGCGGCACTGTTAATCGCGGGCCTGGGCATCGTGGCCTTGTTCGACAAAGCGCTGTCACTGTTCCCAACGCACTGGCTGGGCATGGGCGAGCCGTTGACGCTGGTCAAACTGCTGGGCTGGGTTTTCTATCCATTCGCCATCTTGCTGGGCATCGCGCGGCCCGATTGGGCCGAAGCTGGGCGCTTGTTGGGCGAGCGCGTCTTGCTGACCGAGGTCGTGTCGTATCAGGACATGGCGCAGATGGCGGCGAACGGCGTGCTGGTTGATCCGCGCACGGTGGTGATTTTGAGTTACGCGCTGTGCGGGTTCGCGCACGTCGCCTCGCTGGCGATCTTTGTCGGCGGCACGACGGCGCTGGCTCCGGCGCGGCGCGATGATTTGGCGAGTCTGGGCTTGCGCGCGTTGCTGGCTGCGACGTTGGCGACGTTGATGACGGGTTGTGTGGCAGGGATTTTCAGCGATGGCAGCGGGGTGTTATTAACTCGGTGAGCCAAGCAAAATGTCACTCTGAGTTTGAGGTGGTGAGACAACTTGTCGAGTTGCTAGGCCATAGTATGATGGAGTGAAGGAGCGCAATTATGCTGATCAAAAACCTTAAAGTTTCCGGGCTGCTATCCTTTGGGCCAGTGGGCTTGGATTTGGCGCTGGGCAAGCTGAATGTCCTCATCGGGCCGAACGGATCGGGCAAGTCGAATCTGCTGGAAGTGCTCGCCTTGCTTAAGGCCGCGCCCACCAATCTTCCGGCCCCGGTCAAGGAAATGGGCGGCGTGCGGGAATGGCTGTGGAAAGGTCAAGCGCCACAGCAAGAAGCCATGATCGAGGCCATTGTCGAATACCCCGATAGCAAACAACCACTCTGTCACGGCTTGAGCATCGCCGACCATGGCGGGCGCTTTGAAGTGGTGGACGAATGGATTGAGAACGAGAAAGCCCTGGCGGGCGAAACACAGCCTGAGTATTTCTACAGATTCCAACGCGGCAATCCGGTGCTCAATGATTTCCCGGCCACTCAACGCAGTTTGCCGCGCCACAGCCTAAAGCCCGAACAATCCATTCTTGCGCAAGTGCGCGACCCGCAGCGTTTCCCCGCGCTGGCTTGGCTGCAACAGCAATATGAACAAATCCGACTCTTCCGCAATTGGTCATTCGGCCCCGGCGCACCGTTGCGCCGCGAACAAAGCACGCATGACCGCGCCGATTTCTTGACCGAAGGCGGCGAGAATTTGCCACTGGTACTGTCGAAAATTCGCACCCGCGTCAAACCTGATCTGCTTGATTCCTTGAAGAAGCTCTACGAGGGGATCGAGGATGTGCAACTGACCATTGACGGGGGTAACGTGCAGCTTTTTTTAGAAGAGCGCGGCGGACGTGAGATTCCGGCCACGCGGCTTTCGGACGGGACGCTACGCTATCTATGCCTGCTGGCGATTTTGCTGCATCCTGACCCGCCGCCCTTGATCGCGCTGGAAGAACCCGAACTGGGTTTGCACCCGGATGTGATCCCGCACGTGGCGGAATTGCTGATACGTGCCGCCGAACGGACGCAACTGGTGGTCACGACACATTCGCGCATGCTGATAGATGCGCTGACGGCAGACCCGGCCAGCGTGGTGGTGTGCCAAAAAGAAGATGGCGAATCACAGTTTGAACGGCTAAATCCGGATGAACTGAGGTTGTGGCTGGAGAAATACTCGCTAGGGCAACTTTGGAGTATGGGAGAGTTGGGGGGCAACCGATGGTAAGGGTCAAAGTTTATGTGGAGGGCGCGGGACAGACCGACCTGGAACGCGCGCAGTGCCGCCAGGCCTTCAGCGTGTTCTTTGAAGCCGCCGGGATCAGCAGACGCCCGCGCACAGTGCCGTGCGGCGGACGTCAATCGGCATATAGCGATTTCGTCACGGCGGTTAAGTCAGCTCGGCAGGGCGAGTTGCCATTGTTGCTGGTAGACGCGGAAGATGCCGTTAAAGACGGGCATACAGTCTGGCAGCATTTGAAAGCACGCGATGGTTGGGACAAGCCCAGCGGAGCGTCTGACAAGCAGGCCTTTCTGATGGTGCGGGTGATGGAGACTTGGTTCCTGGCCGACAAAGAGATGCTGCGCAGCTACTTCAAAAGGAACTTCAACGAGAAACGTCTACCGGCCTGGCCGGATTTAGAGGCCGTTCCAAAGTTGAGTGTGTTTGACGCACTCGAGCAAGCCACGGTCCGCTGCTCGAAGCGGTATGGCAAAGGTGAGGTTTCCTTTGAATTATTGGCTAAGCTCGACCCGCGCAAAGTAGAAGCGGCTTGTCCGCACGCAAACGATTTCCTGCAACGCCTCAGAGAACTCTGATCACTGATCGCGTGAGGCTTACCTGCTAGTTGCGCGGCCATGCGCCGTAGCGCAGTTGATACTTCTTGAACATGACCAGGAGCACACCCATGCCCGCTTCACCTAAACCGCCCATCAAACATTTGCGCTGGTACATTGCGATCATGCTTTGCCTGGCGTCCGAACTGAATTACCTCGACCGGCAGACGCTGTCGGTGTTGATCGGTACGATTAAGGAAGAACTCAACCTCAGTTCGGCCAATTACGGTGACATCAATGCGTGGTTTTTGCTGACTTACGGCGTGATGTATCTGGTCAGCGGGCGCGTCATTGACACCATCGGCACGCGGCGCGGCTTCATGTTTTTTGTCTCCGGCTGGTCGCTGGCGAATATCTTGCACGTGTTCGCGCGCACGGTAGGACAGTTTTCATTCTTTCGCGGTTTGCTGGGCGTCTTCGAACCGGGCAGCTTCCCCGGCGGCGTGCGCGCGGTGGCCGAATGGTTCCCCATCAAAGAACGCGCGATGGCCGTGGGCATTTTCAATGCGGGGACGGCGCTGGGTTCGATGCTGGCCGCGCCGCTTGTTTCGTTTATCGCGCTGCAATTCGGCTGGCGCTCGGCGTTTGTGTTCACGGGTTCGCTGGGGTTCGTTTGGGTAGCGGCCTGGGCGGTGATTTATTGGCTGCCAAAAGATCATCCGCGTTTGGGCGCAGCAGAGCGCGAACTGATTCTGGCCGACCAGCAAGCCGAGGGCGAGCACAATGCGCCCGCGTCGTTGTGGGTGTTGATGCGTATGAAAGAAACGTGGGGTTGCGTGTTCGCGCGTGTGTTGACCGATCCGATCAGTTACTTTTTGAATTTCTGGATTCCACTCTACTTTCAAAAAGAGCGCGGCTTTGATTTGAAACAGATCGGCATGTTCGTCTGGATTCCGTTTGCGGCGCTGACGCTGGGCAATTTGTTCAGCGGAGCGATGCCGCGTTGGCTGATTGCGCGCGGCTGGGAATTGAATCGCGCGCGCAAGACGACAATGCTGTGCGTGTCGTTGGCGATGCCGGTGCTGTGCTTGCTGGTCACGCGGGTGGCCAGCCCGGCGGTGGCGGTGGTGGTCGTGGCGGGGATGATGTTCGGCCACGCGGCCTGGGGCAACATTACGCTGCCCGCCGAAATCTTCCCGCGTCACGCCATCGGGACGGTGACGGGATTGGGCGGCGCGTTGGGCGCGTTGGTGGGCGCGTTGACGCAACGTTACATCGGGCGCGTGGTGGATACGCTGTCGTTCGCGCCGATCTTTGCGGCGTGCGCCGGAATGTATTTGCTGGCGTTGTTATTGGCGCATTTGTTGATTGGCCGGTTGGGCGAGATTCGGCAAGTGCCAGCGGGCACGACAAAGCTGGTGTGATAAGATCGCGCGCGAAAGGAGCAACACTGTTATGGCAGTGAAAGCGAAAAAGCAGGCCGCCAAAATTCTCACGATCGAGGGCTTGCCGCTGGTCAAGGAAACCATCCACGGCATCGTCGTCGAGTATTACCCGCTGGGGAAACACGTGGTCGTGCAGCCGGGCGTTTGCGGCGGGTGTCCCACACTCTGGAATACCAGGCTTGACGCACGCTGGATTCTGGGGGCATTGCGGCGCGGCGAGACACCGGAGTTTATTGCCGACGATTACGGCATCCCCGTCGAAGCCGTGCATGAAGTGGTGGAATTGGCCGATGTTTATGATTATGAACAGAGCTATGCATAGGCCAGCGCGTCACAAATTCTCAATCTGCACCGGCTCGATCTCATCAGCCAACGCAAAGCCAAACACCCGCGCATAAAAATACAACTCGCCTTCCAACGCGCGTTTGATATGCGCCGCCTGCCGGAAGCCGTGCTGCTCGCCTTCAAACGCGACATAAGCCACGGGCAAGCCTTTCCGGCGAATTGCGTCAACCATTTTTTCAGCCTGATTGGGCGGCACGATTTTGTCTTCCAAGCCTTGAAAGAAGATGACTGGCACGTTGAGTTTGTCTACGTGATGAATCGGCGAACGCGCGAGGTAAAGGTCGCGGCTCGTGCCGACCAAACCCTGCGTGTAGCGCGCTTCAAATTTGTGCGTGTCTTCATCCAGCGCGATCAGGTCGCTGACGCCGTAATGGCTCGCGCCCGCCTTGAAAGCGTCGCGGAAGGTCAGCGCGCAGAGCGTCGTGTAACCGCCCGCGCTGCCGCCCGTGATCGCCAGGCGTTCACCATCCACCAAACCTTGCGCGGCCAGATAGTGCGCGCCATTCACGCAATCGTCCACATCCACGACGCCCCAGTTGCCGTTGAGCCGTTCGCGGTAAGCGCGCCCGAAGCCGGTGCTGCCGCCGTAATTCACATCAAGCACGGCGATGCCGCGGCTCGTCCAGAATTGCGTTTCGAGATCGAGCGTCGGCGCGGCCATCGCGGTCGGCCCGCCGTGGCTCATCACCAACAGCGGCGGGAGTTCGCCGGCGGGCGCGGCGCAGTCTTTGTTTTGCGGCGGATAAAAGAACGCGTGCGCGGTCAGGCCGTTCGTGGTGGGGAAGGCGATGGCTTGCGGCGCCGAAATGTAGCCCGGATCGAGCGTCAGTTTGTTGGCTTGTTGCAGCGTGGTGAACTGTCTGGTTGCCAGATCGAAGCTGACGATGGCGGTGCTCTCGGTGGGCGAACCGGCGAGGAATACGGCGTGCCGCGCATTCGCGCGAATGCCGTCAATGCGCGAATAGGGCGTGGCAATGTGTTCAAGCTGTTTGGTGTTTGTGTCGAGCAAGGCCAGGCGCGCGAAGCCGTCTTTCAGATACGTGCAAACGATTTGCTCTGTCGAAGCAAAGGCGTAAGTGGACATGCCGAAGACCCAATGCGGCAAACCGAATTCGGCTTCCATTGGGCACATTGCTTCGGTCTGGCCGTCGCGCCAGCGATACAGATTCCACCAGCCGGTGCGGTCGGAAACGAAATAGAGCGCGCCATCGGGCGACCATTGCGGCTGCCATTCGGGTTGCCATTCGGGCTGCCATTCGGGCTGCAAGATGGATTCACGCAAGCCGCCTGCAATCACGCGCGGATTGCCGAGTGTGCCGTCAGCATTGACATCGGCCAGCCACAGTTCGGTTCCATCCCAAGGCATGTTCGGATGATTCCACGCCAGCCAGGCAAGCTGCTGCCCGTCGGGGCGCAAACGCGGCGACGAGAAAAAATCATGCCCGGTGGCGAGCGTGAGAATCTTGCCCGGCGGCGTCACGCTCGAAATCGGCTGATTGAGCGCGAAGCTGACGAGCGAATTGATCGGCTCGCTGCCGGCGGTGCGATGGTCTTCGCACACGCAGATCAAACGATTGCGCTGGCGATCAACCACGGCATCGGCAAAACGCAACGCAGTCTTTTGCGTGAAGGGCACAGGCGGCGACATTGGCGAGCGTTGGCCGTAAAGCCGCTGGTCGGCGAAATTGGAAAAATAAACGACGCCCTCGTTCACGACATAAGCGCCGCCGCCGTATTCGTGCACGCGCGTGCGCACATTGAATTCGGGCGGCGTCACATCGGTGCACTTGCCGTCGGGTGTGCGTCGCACGATCACATAACGGCCCTTTTCCGCCGGGCGCATTTCCACCCAGTAAACATCGGTGCCAGCGAGCGCGAGGGAACCGAGGCCGATGCTTTCTGAAACAATTAAATCCGCCGTGATCGGCGATTTCCATGAACCGCAGGGGGAGGTTGTTGCCATAGCTTTGATAGTGGTTTTGATAGGTGGAGAAGAAAGAAAGCAAAAGGCAAAAATCAAAAATGCGGCGTTTCGCTTTTCCTCCTTACTTTTGCTTTTTGATTTTTGCCTTTTGCCTTTCGTTACACAGGCGGATGCTTATCCGCCCACGGTCGCGCCGTTTCAAATTGCGCGGCCAGCCGGAAGAGTGTCGCTTCGTCGCCATAACGCGCGGCGAATTGCACGCCCAGCGGCAAGCCATCGCTATTCCAATACAAGGGCACCGACATCGCCGGTTGCCCGGTCATGTTTTGCAGGGCCGTGAAAGGCGTGAACAAACCAGACCGCTTCATGCCAGCCATCGCATCGTCTGCGGTTGCGGCGAACGTGCCCAGCGGCACGGGCGGTTCGGCCAACACGGGCGTCAGGAACAAATCATACGGCTCCATAAACTGCGCAACGCGCCGGGCGAAAATTTGCAGCGTCTGTATCGCCAGCAGGTATTCGGGGGCGCTGCGCTTGCGCCCGAGTTCGATCATCACGCGCGTCAGCGGTTCGATCTCTTCTGGCGTTGGTTTGCCGCCCACTGCGAATGAATAGCTGTCAATCGTCCACGCGCAACCAGCCGCCCATACGGTGAAGAAGGCTTTCGCTAACAGCGCGCCGTTCAATTGCGGCGCGGCCTCGGTGACTTCATGGCCCAGGCTGGCGCAGAGTTGGGCGGCGTCTTGCACGGCGGCCACGCAATCAGGATGCACGGGTACGCCGGTGTAGGCTTGCGTGCTGAACGCAATGCGCAACTTGCCAGGCGCTGTGCCGACTTCGTGCAAGAACGGACGCGCGGGCACGGGCGCGATGTAGGGATCACCGGGATCATAACCAGCCGTGGCGTCGAGCAAGGCGGCGCTGTCGCGCACCGAACGCGTGACGGCATGTTCAACCACCAGCCCGCTGAAAATATCGCCGAAGTGCGGCCCCAACGGATTGCGCCCGCGTGTCGGCTTCAAGCCAAACAAGCCGCAGCAGGCCGCCGGAATGCGAATCGAACCGCCGCCGTCATTCGCGTGCGCAAACGCGGTCATCCCCGCCGCGACCGCCGCCGCCGAACCGCCGCTCGAACCGCCGGGCGTGCGCGTCACATCCCACGGATTGCGCGTCGCGCCAAAGGCTTCGGGTTCGGTCGTCGGCAACAAACCGAATTCGGGCGTGTTGGTTTTGCCGACCACGATGAGCCCCGCGCGTTTGTAGCGTTTGACCAGTTCGCTGTCGCCGTTCGGTTTGAACGCGCGCAACCAGCGTGAACCGGCGCTCAGCGGCACGCCTTCATAGGCGGCTTGCAAATCCTTCAACAAAAACGGCACGCCGGTGAAAGGGCCTGACGGCAGCGGTTGCGTGGCCGCCGCGCGCGCCAAATCGAACATCGGCGTGATGACGGCGTTGAGTTGTGGGTTGACCTGTTCGATGCGTTGGATGGCGGCGTCCACCAATTCAAGCGGTGTGACTTCGCCACTGCGCACGAGTGCGGCTTGCGCGGTGGCGTC
>JANOWX010000916.1:0-6898 GCA_031418175.1 Acidobacteriota bacterium
CCTGGGAAGAAGCGAAGTGTTCATCCACTTCATTCTCCCATTGCCGCAACAATTCTTGTTGTAACGGTGTCAGCATCCGCAGCACGGCAGAGGTAGCGGGCTTCTGACTCAGTGAGTCTTTCAAAGCCATCGCCGAAGGCAGCAAGCCACCATTGTTCGAGTTCGTTTCCATGTTTTGTCCTCTATAACTCACCCGCGAACTCCACCAGCAAATTGCAAAGCTGATCCATCACGCCCGTCACTTCGCGCCCACCGTTGGTGTAGTTGTTGCCGTAAAAACTGAAGATCAACACCTGCCCGCGCGCCGTCGTCAGATAGCCCGACATCGCATTCACATAAGTCAGCGTGCCCGTCTTCGCGCGCACGTTGCCCTCGGCGGGTGTGCCTTTCATGCGCCGTTCGAGCGTGCCGTCGAAGCCGGCGACGGGCAGCGATTCGCGGAAGATGGTGAAGTGCGGATGCGTCGTCATGAATTCCAACAGCCTTGCGGTCGCGCGCGGTGTGACTAAATCAGAGCGCGCCAGCCCGGAGCCGTCGCGCAAACTCAGGCCCGTCAAATCTACGCCCGCCTTTTGCAGAAACAGCTTGCGCGCTTCGTTGGCGCGCTCAATGGTCGGTTTCGGTTTGCCGTAGTTATCCAACTCATACACGCCGTGCGGCCCGCCGAGTTGGCGCAGCAGCAATTCGGTGTGCAGGTTTTGGCTGGGTTTGTTGACGACTTTGAGCAGCGTTGCCAGCGGCTGCGATTGCACGCTCGCCAACTCAGTCAGCTTCGTTTCGTCGAAAGGATTGGTCACGCGCGCGGCGGCGTCCCAATGCAAGACGCGCCCGCTGATGCGAATGCCGCGCCGCCCGAGCGCTTCTTTCAATAACGTCGCGGCAAAGCTGGCCGGTTCGTGCACGGCGATTTCGACCTCGAAGTCTTTGGCGTTGCGCGGGATCGAACCGAAGAATTCGACGACGTTGGTGTCGAGCTGGCGATAGACGCCGATGCGTGTCTGGCCGTTTGCGCTCGTCGTCGCGTGGTTGATGATGACAGGGAACTTGGTCGGCGGCTTGGCCGCAATCGTGGGCGCGTCGCCGACGCGGCGGCCCGGCGTGACGACGTAGGTGATGACGTTGTCGTTCACCGTCAGCGCGCTCACTTCCGCGCCGTGGTAAAACTGCAAATCATTCCATTCCCAGCCAACGCCCAGCTTGTCGCCCGCAAAGTAGCTGTCATCGCCGACCACGTTGCCGGTGATGACTTTGATACCGCGCGCCTTGATCTGATCGGCCAACTGTTCGATGGCGGCGATCTTTTCGGCAGTGTAAAAATCGCCGTATTTCTGCGGATTCTCGGCCTCGAAACGCGCCGACAAATTCGGATCGCCGCGCCCGTACAGGATCAGATCGCCCGCCAACACGCCCGCCTTGCTGACGGGTTTCGCCGCATAGACCGAAGTCTTCAACGTGAAATCCGGCCCGAAGGCATCCAGCGCCGCCGTCGTGGTGTAGAGCTTCATATTCGATGCGGGCGTGAACGATTTCTCGGCGTCGCGTTCAAACAACACCTTGCCGCCCGCAGTTTGAATGCGCGCGCCCCAACGCATCGGCGCGAATTTGGGTTGATCGAGCAATGCCACGATTTGCGTTTGCAATTCGGCCAGCGTGGCGGGTTTGGGCACGGCGGGCGTGGACGCGGGGGCAGGCGCGGCTTGTTGGGCCAAGACCTGTGCGGTGGCCAGAGCTAAGCAAAGCAAGAGACGTGTGAAATGGAAACGAATGTGTTTGGTCATAAGTCAGCAACCTCTTTGGCGGCGCAGTGTACCAGCCTCTTTGCAAATCGGCATGTGGAAAACCACAGCCAAGGATGCGTGTCTGCCGCCTGCCCAAGCGAATTGAACTGGCGTATTCTGCCGGACGGTTGGCAGCGCTATTGCTCCCAGCCAGTCGCGGAAACTAAGCTACGCACGCTATGTCCATCCTAATTGCCGAAGACAACGTCGCCCAACGCGCTTACTTGCGCGAACTGCTCGAACGCGAGTTCGCCGCTTACGCTCCGATTCTGGAAGCCGGCGATGGCGAAGCGGTCGTCAAACTGGCGCTCGCCGAGCGTCCGCAACTGTGCGTGCTCGACATCCAGATGCCGGGGCTGTCGGGCGTCAAAGCGGCGCGCGCCATCTGGAAGGGCTTTCCCACGGCGCGCATCATTTTCTGGACGCAGTTCCCGCACGAGATTTATATCAACGAAATCCGCAAGCTGGTCAGGCAGGTGCAGCCGCCGCCCGCCTATGGCTTCATTGACAAGAACAATCCCGAAGGCCGCTTCCTGCGCTTCGTCGCCGCCGTGCTGGAAGACGGCGCGGATATGATTGATCCGAATTTCAAGGACGCTTTCACGCAACCGCTGCTGACCGACTTTGAAGCCGAGGCCTTGTATTACCTCGCGCTCGGCCTCTCGAACTGGGCCATCGCGCGCAAATGCCATTTGAGTTTGCGCGGCGTCGAGAGCCGCTTGACCACGCTCTATGAAAAGCTGTTGCCGGCGGATGCGGCGGGGACGGCGGATGAGGGCTACGACAAACTGGCGTTCAACATTCGCACGCGGGCCTATTTCGAGGCCTTGCGGCGCGGCTTGTTGAATCAGGATGAATTGGCGAAGGCGAGCGGGGAGTTGGAGAAGTGGTTGGAGCGGGATCGGAAAAAGTATGCGACAGAACAGAATTGAGTTCTGTATAATCCTGTCCCTCTCAACAGACTTAACGAAATCGAGGTATGGCAAATGAGTACACTGACTTTTGATCTTCCTACGCAAACCGCCACCAAACTGGCGACGCTCGAACAACAACACGGCGAACGTTTGCGCAACGTGCTGGGGTTGGTCGTCACCAAGCTGCTCGAAAAGATCGAGAAAGCGCCTGAAACAGAACTGGATGCGTTGGAAGAAGCCTTCTGCGCCAATGACACCGCGCCGGTCAAAGCCGTAGATTTTCACACCGCTGCGACTTACGTGCTGGATAAAAACCGCGAACTATATCAACGCCTGGCCTAGCCAAAATGAATTACCTGACGTTGGAACAAGTGTTCGAATTGCACGGACAATTGATTGAGCAATCTGGTGGCGGCGACGGATTGCGCGATCAAGGTGCGCTCGAATCTGCCGTCGCCCAGCCGCAAATGACTTTCGGCGGCGAAGACTTGTATCCGACGCTTAGCACTAAAGTCGCAGCCATCGGTTTTTCGTTGATACAAAACCATCCTTTCGTTGACGGCAACAAACGCATCGGTCATGCCGCAATGGCAGTGATGTTGATGCTGAACGCGCATCGCATTGAAGCCTCGGTGGATGAACAGGAACAGCTCATTCTTGCGATTGCCAGCAGCGAGATGCCGCGCGAAGGATTGGTTGAATGGCTCGAACGACACGTCGTAGAACTCTTTGCGCGCGACATCGCTCCTTACCTGCGCTCAACGCTGATTCATTAATGCTGTCATGCTCTAAGACTCTTTCCCGCGCTCAAAGAATTCGCGGTGGCCTTTTGCTGGCAATCATCAGCCGCTGTCTGTTCTCCCTGCTGCCAACCATCGCGCAATCTCCGCCTGAAACCCTCAATCCTATCACTGCGGTTCCGCCCACTGACGACGCCACGCTCAACCTGCACCGCTGGGGCGCCGTCACACTCTTCCACGGCCTGCCTTCCGACCGCGTGCGCGCCATCATCGAAGACCAAAGCGGGGCCATCTGGATCGGCACTGACAACGGCCTGGTGCGCTACGACGGGCGCAACACGCAGGCCTTTGCGCAAGAGCGCGCGTTGCCTTCGCGCCGCATTCTGGCGTTGGCGGTGGATGCGCGCGGGGCGTTGTGGATTGGTACCGAGAATGGCGCGGCGCGCTGGCGTGACGAACAATTGACCGTGCTCGAAGAAACGCGCGGGCGCGCCATCAATGGGTTGGCGGCGTCGCTTGACGCGGTCGTAGCCGTGACCAGCCAGGGCGAATTGCTGCGCTTCGCGTTGAATGCTGCCGCACAGCCGAGCAGCCAGGTGGCCGAACCGCGTAACTTTACCGTGGGCAAGCTGGACGCCGGCAATCACCGCTTACTCAGTCTGGCCGATCAGAACGGTTCGTTGCAGCCGTTGAAGCTGACCTGCATTGCGGCGGCGGCCAACGGCGAATTCTTCCTCGGTTCGGGCGGGCGCGGGGCGATGATTCAGCGCGCGTTGACGGGCCAGCCGAACGAACAACTGCGCGAGATCGCGTTGCAACCGCCGCGTCCTTATCACCTCAACGCCGTCTTTGCCGACGGCAATAAAATCTGGCTGGGCGAACAGAGCGGCAAAACGCCGGGGTTGTGGCTGTATGAAAACGGCAGCGTGACACGGCAGCCCTTCGCCACCGGCACGGTCACGGCGCTGCACGGCGGCTCCGCTGGTAAAGATGCCGATGTTTGGGTGGGCACCTTTGCGCAGGGCGCGTTCCTGTTGCGCAATGGGCAGGTGATCGAACATCTGACCTTTGACAACACGGGCGGCGGCTTGCGCGCGAATCGCATCACCGCGCTCTACCGCGACCGCGAAGGCATCGTCTGGTTCGGCACCGAGCGTGGCGTGTGCCGTTACGACCGCGAAAGCTTTCGCGCCGCGCGTTTGAGCGACAAGGCCAGCAGCAATTTTGTGCACGCGCTGCTGCAAACGGCGCATGGCGCAACGTGGTGCGGCACAGATCGCGGGCTGTTCCAATTGGCGGGTGGCGCCGATTTGGGGCCGTGGTTTGAAAGCGCCGAACTGCAGGGGGGCGCCGTTTACGCCTTGCTCGAAGACGCAGGGGCGCTCTGGCTGGGCGCAAGCAACGGGCTTTATCTGCAAGCGCAGAATACTGGCACTTTCGCACGGATGCCGTTGCAACCAGTTCTCGAAGCCGCGCCAGCAAGCGCCAGCCCGGATGAACCAGTTGGTACGCAATCTCAAATCTCAAATCCACAATCTCAAATCTCAGCTTCGCAACCCCGCGAAAGTGTGCGCGCGTTGGCGCGGTTTCGCGGCGCGCTTTACTTGGCCGTGTATGAAGGTGGTTTGGCGCGCTTGGAACAGGGCCAGTCAGCAGTCTGGTTGAATGAAGTCGAGGCGCGCAGCACGCTTTGCTTGCTTAATGAAAACGACTCGGCGCTTTGGCTCGGCACCGTGGAAGGCCGCTTGTTGCGTTACGACGGCGCACGGTTTCAAGCCGTCAACTGGCCCAAGCCAAACGGCGCGAAAGAACCCGCCGTGCGCGCGCTGGCGTTGTCTGACAAACGCCTTTGGATCGGTACCGGCGCGGGGCTGTATCTGCGCGAAGGCGACAGCGTGCGTCCGGTCATCCCGACTGCCGATGTTTGGGCCTTGCAACTCACGCGCGATGCCGCGGGCCGCGAAATCGTTTGGTGCGGCACGCGCAACGGCGGTCTCATCAAATACCTGCCTGCGGAAGACGTTTCGATGCGCTTCGACACGGAACAAGGCTTGGCTTCTTCGCAGGTCTTTGCCATCGCCGCCCTGCCGAATGCCGAGCATTTGTGGATCGGCACCAATCGCGGCGTCGTGCGGCATCAGCCGAGCAGTGCGCCGCCGCATCTGGAAGTGCGCCGCCTGGTCGCCGATGAAATCTATCTGCCCGACGCGTTGCTGGCCGAATTGGCGTTGCCCGCGACACACCGCAACTTCCTGCTCGAAGTCGCGGCCTTGGGGGGCCGCACCTTCCCGGGGCAGTTTCAATATGAATTCACCATCGAACGGCGCGATGGTTCCGAACGGCGCATCGTCAAAACGCCCGATGCGCAATTCGCGGTCGAGAATTTGCGCACCGGGCCGTACACGATCAGCGCGCGCGCCATCAGCCGCGATCTGGTTTATTCCGCGCCGCTCACCTTGAAACTGCGCGTGCAAAATGCGCCGTTCCCCTGGCCGACGGTATTGCTCGGTGTTGGGCTGGTAGCGGCGCTGGCCGTGGCGCTGTTGATCTTTCGGCAACGGCAGCGGTTGACGCTCAGCAACACGTCGCTGGAAAAGACGAACGCCGAATTGCAAGCCATGCGCATCCGGTTGGCGAACGAGACCGAAGCCGAGCGCGCCCGCATCGCCCGCGATTTGCACGATCAAACGCTGGGCGACCTGCGCCATCTGCTGGTGCTGACTGATCAATTGCCCAAGACCGAGAGCGAACCCGGGCTGCCCGCGCCCGCTGTTTTGCGGCGCGAGATTGAAAGCATCTCCAACGAGATTCGCCACATTTGCGAAGACCTCAGTCCGTCGGTGCTCGCCAACATCGGCTTTCTGCCCGCGCTCGAATGGGCCTTGAGTGATGCCGTGGCACATTTGCCCGCGCCCGAAAAATTCGCCTATGAATTTGTTTGCGATTCGGAGTTGGAAGACCGCTTGCGACTGAGCGCGACCGAAGAGATTCAGCTTTACCGCATCATGCAAGAAGCGCTCAACAACGTTTGCCGCCATGCGCACGCGCGCCACGTGCGCTTGAGCGTGCGGGCAGAGCAGGGCAGCGAACTGTTGATCGAATTGTGCGATGACGGCGGCGGCTTCGACGGTGAAGCGGGCGCGCACCTGACGGGCCACGGTATCGCCAACATCCGTTCGCGCGCCAACCTGATCGGCGCGCAGGCCGCCTGGCAAAGCGCGACGCCTGGGTGCCGCTTTACGGTGCGGCAGCGTGGCGCGCTGAGCTGAGTTGTTACTTTAGACAAAGCAGGCTTCCGGCTGACACACATTCTGCCGACACATGCGCCAAGGTGCATGATCGAAGCGGAAAAATTCGTTTGCCCTTCTTGGCTGTCGGGACACTTTCCAAAAAGGCTACGCCGAAGACAAAAAGTACGCCAGACGCAGTAGCGCAACCTGCCGAGCATTCGTTTCTACACAAGTTT
>JANOWX010000917.1:0-2239 GCA_031418175.1 Acidobacteriota bacterium
GTCACGATTTACCGCGACACCTGGGGCGTGCCGCACGTTTACGGGCCGACCGATTACAGCGTGATGTTCGGTTTCATCTACGCGCAATGCGAGGACAATTTCTGGCAGGTCGAAGACAGCTACATCCAAACGCTGGGCCGCGCCGCCGAGGTTTACGGCGAAAAATCGCTGGCCGCCGACCTGACCAACCGCGCGCTCGAAGTCGTCAAACTCTCGCAAGCCGAATACGCCAAACTCAACCCGCCGCTGA
Organism: Acidobacteriota bacterium; assembly: GCA_031418175.1. GTDB lineage: Bacteria > Acidobacteriota > Blastocatellia > RBC074 > RBC074 > JACPYM01. The sequence continues at coordinate 251 of JANOWX010000917.1, forward strand.
AACAACTCTGCCAAGCGGTGTCGGATGGGTACAACTACTTTCTGGAAAAGAATCCGCAGGTCAAACCGCGTCTGTTGACCCGGCTGGAACCGTGGGCCGCCATCGCCTTTGGCCGCTTCGCCCAATATCAACTGTTCGTATACCGCCGCGCGGGAATCAGAGAGGCCGAGATGCTCGCGGCCATTACTGAAGTCGGCGCGAAGACGGCGCAACTTATCTCCAATCCGCAATCCGCAATCCGCAATCCGCAATCGGAAGAAGAGGCGGATGTGTGGAACGCCGGCCTGGTCGGTTCCAACACCTGGGCCATCACGCCGCAAAAGAGCGCCAGCGGCCACGCGATGCTATTCATCAATCCGCACCAGCCGTTTTTCGGCCCTGGCCAATGGATCGAAGGGCACATTCACAGCGCGACGGGCTGGAACCTGTCCGGCGCGTCGTTCCCCGGTTCGCCTTTCCCCACTGTCGGCCATAACGAAAACCTCGGTTGGAGCCACACCGTCAACACGCCCGACATTTATGACCTGTGGGAAGAGCAATTCGACGACCCGGCCAAACCGTTGAATTACAAATACGGCAGCGGCTATCGCAGCGCCACCGAATGGACGGACAGCATACAACTCAAAACCGACAGCGGCGTGGTGAGCAAAACCTTCAAGTTCCGCAAGACGCATCACGGCCCGGTGATGGCAATTCGCAATGGCAAACCGCTGACGGTGCGGATGGCGATGTACGCCGAGGGCGGCCAGATGGAACAGCGTTTCGCAATGGGTCACGCGCAAAACCTGAAAGAGTTCAAAGCCGCCATGAGCAAGACCGCCGTGCCCATGTTCAACACGATGTACGCCGACCGCGCGGGCAACATCTGGTACGTCTATTACGGCGCGGTGCCGCGCCGCGACCCGCAATTCGATTGGTCGAAACCCGTGGACGGCAGCAATCCGAAAACCGAATGGCAGGGCTACCACAAACTGGCGGAGTTGCCGCAAGTCGAGAATCCGGCAGCCGGCTGGGCGCAAAACTGCAACGCCACGCCTTTTCTGGCAACGGCGGAAGGCAGCCAAGACAATCCCGACGCGGCCAAATTCCCCGCGTACATGGCGCCCGAAAAAGATGGCCCGCGTTCGCGCAGTTCACGCCGCGTGTTGAGCGAGAAAGCCAAATTCAGTTTTGACGACTGGGCGCAGGCCGGCTTCGACAACCGTTGCATCGAGGCCGAAACGTTGGTGCCGCTGCTCGCCGCCGAATGGGACAAGTTGAAAGACGCCGACCCGGCCAAGGCCGAAAAGACCGCCGAGGCCGTGCAATTGCTGAAAGCCTGGAACGGCCGCATCGAAGGGGATTCAATCGCGGCCTCGCTGTTCTCGCTCTGGACCTACACGCGCGCACAGCCGCAAGCCAAACAGATGACCAAGTCACTGCCCTTCCCCGAAACCGCCGTGCTCGAATACGTGATGACTAACATCGCGCAATCGTGGGGCACCTGGCGCGTCGCATGGGGTGAGATGGTGCGCATCCAACGCGTGCACACCAGCGGCACGTTGGAACGCTTCGATGACAGCAAACCTAGCCTGCCGGTGCTGGGTGGCCCCGGCGATTACGTCGGCACGGTGTTCAACTTCTACACGCCCTTTGATACGCCGATTGCGAAGGGCTTGAAACGGCTTTACGGCCAGGTCGGCCACTCATTCGTCAGCGTGGTCGAATTCGGGCCCAAGGTGCAAGCGCGCTCGCTGCTGCAATTCGGCCAGCGCCACGACCCGCAATCGAAGCACTATTTCGATCAAGCCGAGTTGTATTCCAACCGCCAATTCAAACCCGCCTGGTTCACGCTCGAAGAGATCAAGGCGAATCTCGAAGCGGCTTATCATCCGGGTGAAGCGATGATGGCGAATGGCGCGGCCAAGGCGATGAAAGCGGCGGGCGGCAAATAAAATTGGCCGGGCGAAGCCTTTGGAGTGCGTGCGGCACAGGCCGCCGCTTTGGTAG